>CAZIAA010000035.1:0-5806 GCA_964537365.1 uncultured Sandaracinobacter sp. | reverse complement strand
GGCTTTCGGAGCCGGACAATTCTTCGTTGAAGACATTCGTCGAATCGCCAATCAGTGCCAGCGTGCCCTGCCCGGCATTGGCGCCGATCTGTCGCAATTGCTGTTCATTCGCCGGCTGCCCCAGCAACGGGCGATCATCCAGTTTCCAGTCTCCGGTGTGGAACAGCCGCCCGAATGGCGTGTCGATCACCAGCGCATTGGCTTCGGGAATGGAATGCGCCAGCGCCACATAGCGCAGGTGGACAGGCCCCAGCTCAACCGCTCCGCCCAGTTGCACAATGTGCAGCGGGATATCCTCCAGCCCGGCTTCCTGCAATTTGTGGCGAATGAGCCCGGCGGTAAAGGGCGTGGCATAGAGCGGTACGCGCAGATTGCCGGCCAGATAAGGGATGGCGCCGATATGGTCCTCATGGCCATGGGTCAGCACGATCCCCAGCAGATCGGCGCGGCGCTCTATGATGAACTCCAGATCCGGAAGCACCAGATCAGCACCGGGCAGCGACGGATCGGCAAAAGACATGCCGAGGTCGCACATGACCCATTTGCCCCGGCAACCATAGAGGTTGACGTTCATGCCGATTTCACCCGATCCGCCCAGCGGCAGAAAGATTAGTTCATCACCTGGAATCAAAATCCGACCTTTATCAATGTCCGGGCTGTCACCCTGTGGCTCGAATGCCGCACCACGCAGCCATGCTTCAACCCTGCCGGTTGAGCGCGTGGATCTGAATCAGGCCCTTGATCGTCAGATCCGGATCCACTTCCCGAATGAGCGGGCTGTGGCTTTGAAACAGCGGCGCCAGCCCACCCGTTGCCACAACTATGGCGTTTTCGCCAATTTCCGCCTGCACACGCGCGATCAGCCCTTCGATCAGGCTCATATAGCCCCAGAATATGCCCGACTGCATGGCATGCACCGTACCCTTGCCGATCACGCCCAGACCATCGGCCGGCGGCTCGACAGCGACGCGCGGCAATCGTGCGGTCGCCTGAAACAAGGCATCGACCGACAGGTTGATTCCGGGGGCAATGATCCCCCCTTCATAACTGCCTTGCGCCGAGACGACATCGAAGGTCGTCGCCGTGCCAAAGTCGATGACAATCAGGCTGCCCGGCCATTGCCGATGCGCGGCAACGGCATTCACCACCCGGTCGGCCCCGACTTCGGATGGGTCCGGCAGATTGACGGCAATGCCGTAACGAACGCCCGGATCGCCCGCGACCAGTGGCGCGCGCCCGGTCAGCCGCTGCGACAGCTCGCGCAGATTGAACAAGGTCTTGGGCACGACGCAGGCCACCACGACATCACTGATTGCGGCCCGGCTGACCCCCTCCATCTCCATCAACTGATGCAGCCAGACCAGATATTCATCGGCGGTGCGCCGGGCATCGGTTGCAATCCGCCAGCGATAACGGATGGTTTCGCCGTCAATCAGGGCGAAAACGACATTGGTATTGCCGACATCCACGGCCAATAGCATCAGCTTTCCCCCTTTGGTTCCGGCGCTGCGGGCATCTGCCAGACATCGCCGGCGTGAATGGTGACGATTTCTGTCGCGGACAGCCGTAATTGCAGCGCACCATCCGCCGCCAGCCCGGCAAAGCTGCCCTGCAGCGGCTGTCGCCCATGCTGGACCCGCAGCACCGTTCCAACCGGATGCGCCCGCGCCAGCCAGGCCGCGCGGGTTGCCGCAAAGCCGCCGTCGCGCCATTGCCGCCGCCGCATGACAAATGCCTCCGCCAGCTGCTCGGCAAAATCTGCCGCGGACGGCCTGCTGTCGGGATCCGCCAGATAATCGGCAACCGCCGCCGTCTGGCGATCCGTCAACACCGGCGCCGCCACCAGATTGACTCCGATCCCCAGAATCAGCGCCTCTCCTTCCACCTCCAGCAATATGCCCGACATCTTGCTGCCATCCAGCAACACATCATTGGGCCATTTCAACTGCAGCAATTGCGGATCGACGAACTGGCCAGCGGCATCATGCAGCGCCAGTGCCGCAACAAAGCCAAGCTCGGCGCCATATCCTTCCCCGGGCTGCGGGCGCAGCAATGCCGACATGGCGATATTGCCATCCGCGGTCTGCCACTGGCGGCCGCGCCGGCCGCGCCCCAGCGTCTGCCGGTCGGCGCGGACCCACTGCCCGTCCTGCAGCTCCGATTTATGCGTGCGAATCCACTGCTGGGTGGAATCGACTTCGGGCAGATGGATGATCAGAACAGGCTACCGGCGGCAACACGGGCTGCCTGCTCGATCGGCCCCAGCAGCAGGAAGCCGAGCGGCGAGCAGAACACCGCAGCAACGAAGGTCAGCCCCTTGTTGACCGCTGCATTGTCGCCGCCACCGGCCACGACCACATCCGTCGGCGGGTCGAGGAACATCACCTTCACCACCTTCAGATAATAATAGGCGGCAATGACGCTCATCAGCACGCCAATAATGGCCAGCAGCCACAGCCCGGCATCAATGGCGGCATTGAACACCAGCAGCTTGGCGGCAAAGCCGAACAGCGGCGGCAATCCGCCCAGCGACATCATGAAGATGGCGAGCGCCGACGACAGCCAGGGTCGGGTGCGGGCAAGCCCGGCCATATCCTCCAGCGTTTCAACCGGCCGGCCATCCGCGTCGCGCATGGCCAGAACCGTCATGAATGCGCCCAGCTCCATCACCACATAAATGACCAGATAAATGAGCACCGCCGAAACCCCGGCCGGTGTCGCCGCGGCAAAACCAATCAGCATATAGCCAATGCTGTTGATTGCGGAATAGGCCAGCAGACGCTTGATGTTGGACTGGGCGATGGCGCCCAGCGCTCCCACCAGCATGGACGCCACGCTCATGAAAATGATGATCTGTTTCCATTCGCCGGCCAGCGCCAGAAATGGATCAAAGGCAATGCGCAGCAACAGCCCCATGGCGGCAACCTTGGGCGCGGCGGCGAAAAACGCAGTCACGGGCGTCGGCGCGCCTTCGTAAACATCCGGTGTCCACATGTGGAACGGCACGGCCGAGATCTTGAAGGAAATGCCGGCAAAGACCAGCACCAGACCAATCAGGATGCCGAAGCTGCCACCGGTGCCGGCGTTCAGGACACTGCCGATGGTTGCGAAATCGACCGAGCCGACAAAGCCATAGACGAAGCTGACACCATAGAGCAGCAATCCCGACGCCAGCGCCCCCAGCACGAAATATTTCAGCCCGGCTTCGGAGGATTTGTCATTGCCGCGGTGGAAACAGGCCAGCACATAGGATGAGAGGCTCATCAGTTCGAGACCGACATAGAGCGACAGCAGATTGTTGGCCGAGACCAGCACGAACATCCCCAGCGTCGACAAGGTGATCAGCACCGGGAATTCGAACCGCGTCGCCTGCAACCGTTCCAGATAGGGAATCGCCATCAGCACCGTGGTGCCAGCACCCACCAGCATGAGAATCTTGAGGAAGCTCGACAAATTGTCGGCCACATAAAGATCATTCCACGCCAGCATACGCCCCGGCGCGTCATCGACCACTGTCATGCCGGCGAGGACAAAGATCACAACCGCCGCCCAGGACAGCAGGCGCAGCGCGGAATCGCCACGGAACACACCCAGCATCAGCAGCGCGATGGCGCCCAGCCCAAGGACGATTTCCGGCGCCCCGATCGCCAGTGACTGTTCCAGCATTACCTGCCCTCTCCTGCGCCGCTGCCAGCCGGCCGGGCGGGAATTTCCACGACCGAATAACGGCCATCACGCAGCACGACTTCGGTATGCGCGGTCTGCGTCGTGCGTGCCTGTTCGACGCGCGCGACCAGGCTTTGCGTCGGCGCTTCCAGCGGCGCCAGAAAAGCGTGCGGATACAGCCCCATCCACATGGCGACGCCTGCCAATGACAGGAAGATCACCCATTCGCGCAGATCGAGATCGGGCATGGCGGCGGCATCGGCATTTTTCTGTGCGCCGAACATCACCCGTGCATAGAGCCACAGCATATAGGCCGCGCCCAGAATGATTCCGGTCGTCATCACGAACGCCACCCAGCTGGCGGTGAGAAACACGCCGGCCAGCGAAATGAATTCAGCGACGAAATTCGATGTACCTGGCAATGCGATCGACGACATGGTGAAGATCATGAAGAAGATCGCATAGAAAGGCATATTGGTGGCGACACCGCCATAGCGCCCGATTTCGCGCGTGTGCAGTCGTTCGTAAACCACGCCGACACAGAAAAACAGCGCGGCCGAAACCACGCCATGCGCCAGCATCATCATCACTGCGCCCTGAAAACCCTGCCAGTTGAAGGCGAACAGCGCCGCAGTCACGATCGCCATATGCGCAACGGACGAATAGGCCACCAGCTTCTTCATGTCGGTCTGCACCAGCGCGACCAGGCTGGTGTAAACCCCCGCCACCATCGACAGCACGAAAATCAGCCACATGAACTGCACCGAGGCATCCGGCAGCATCGGAATGGCATAGCGAATAAAGCCATAGCCGCCCATTTTCAGCAGCACGCCGGCCAGAATCATCGAGCCAGCGGTCGGCGCTTCGACGTGGGCATCCGGCAGCCAGGTATGCACCGGCCACATCGGCAGCTTGACTGCAAAGCTGGCGAACATGCCGAGCCACAGGAAGGTCTGCGCCCGCAGCGGGAAGTCATAGGCCATCAGCGCCGGCACGTCCGTGGTGCCGGCTTCGCGCGCCATCCACAGAAAGGCCAGCAGCATCAGCACCGAGCCAAGAAAGGTATACAGGTAGAATTTATAGCTGGCGTAAACCCGGCGCGTGCCGCCCCAGATGCCGATGATGGCATACATCGGAATGAGGCCGCCTTCGAAAAAGATATAGAACAGGAACAGATCGAGCGACACGAACACGCCGATCATCAGGCTTTCCATGGCCAGAAAGGCAGCAATATATTCCGGCACCCGCATCTTCACGGATTTCCAGCCGGCAAGAATGCTGAGCGGCATCAGGAACACCGACAGCAGGGTCAGCACCAGGCTGATTCCATCGATGCCGAGATGCCAGCTGAGCAGGCCGCCAAACAGTTCGACCCGCTCGACGAACTGGAAGGCCGCGGTCGAATTGTCGAAACGCGCCCACAGCAGCAGCCCGATCAGCAGCAGGACGATGGTCGTGCCAAGGCCGATCCAGCGCGCCAGCCGGGCCCGCGTCGCTTCGTCGCCCGGAAGCAGAACGATCACCAGCGCCACGACCAGCGGCAGAAGAACCAGAGCTGACAGCATCAATGCAACCTCACCGCGTCATGAACCAGGTGGCGAGGGCCGCAACCCCCAGCAGCATCACCAGCGCATAGGAATAAACCAGCCCGCTCTGAAAGCGTCGCGCCAGCCCTGATCCATCGGTAACCAGTTGCGCCAGTCCGTCCGGACCGAAGCGGTCGATAACGGCCTCATCGCCGCCGCGCCAGAACAGACGCCCGAACCACTTCGCCGGTCGGACGATGAACACATCATAGAATTCATCGAAATACCATTTGTGGATCAGGAATGTGTGCAGCTGGCGGAACTGGCTCTGAATCCGCGCCGCCGATCCGGGGCGGCGGATATAGACCAGCCAGGCGATCGCCAGCCCGAGCAGCATGACCACCGCCGGCGCCCAATGCACCCATGCCGGCACATGGTGCAGGCTTTCGAAGAATGCGCCGTCATGCACGATCGTGCCCTGCCAGAACGCCTGACCATCGCCGCCAACAAAGCCATTATTGGCGATCATGCCGGCAAACAGCGAGCCGAATGCCAGCACCGCCAGCGGGATGAGCATGACCAGCGGGCTTTCCTTGGGCCGATAACCGCCCGAG
>CAZIAA010000034.1:0-9668 GCA_964537365.1 uncultured Sandaracinobacter sp. | reverse complement strand
AACCGTGGCTGCGAATGGATAGAGATTGCACACCACCATATCAATGGGCGGAATGGCATGCGCCTGCATAGCGGCCTGATGCCCGGCATCGTCACGCAAGGCCAGCAAGCCGCCATGCACCTTGGGGTGCAGGGTTTTCACCCGGCCATCCATCATTTCCGGAAAACCCGTGAATTCGACCACATCGGTGACAGCAAGACCGGCATCCCGCAGCGCCTGCGCGGTGCCGCCGGTGGACAGCAGTTCAGCGCCATGGCGAATCAGCACCTGAGCAAAAGGCACCAGCCCGGTCTTGTCGGAAACGGACAGCAGCGCCCGGCGAATGGAAATGGAATCAGTCATCTGTCACTCTTGCATCATGGTCCTGGGGAATTCCGCTTTGTCGGTGCATCAGCCAGACGCGCATGGCAAGCGTGCGGCAGGCTGCGGCAGCCATGCAATATGGCAGGACCGGCAATTCAGCAGGTCTTGCGCGCCAGGGGCGCCATGGATAGGGTTCTGCGCCAATGGATGAGGCACAGGAAAAACTGCTGGCGGACGCCCTCTATGGCATCAGCGAAACGCTTTCGCCGCTGGTGCGGCGGGTGCTTGCGCATAATCCGTCGCCCTTCACCTATACCGGCACCGGCACCTATATCGTCGGCCATGGCACCGTTGCCATCATTGATCCGGGGCCGGCCGATCCAGCGCATCTGGACGCCGTGGCGCAGGCCGTCGCCGGCGAGACCGTCAGCCATTATGTCATCACCCACACCCATTTCGACCATTCCCCCGCGGCCAGACCCTTGCGCGACCGGCTGGGTGGCCAGATCGTCGGCTGCGCCCCGCTCAATCTGATCGATTCAGGCCCGCGCGCCGATGCCGGCTTTGATCCCGATTATGCGCCAGACCGGATTCTGGCCGATGGCGACAGCGTCACCGGCCCCGGCTGGACCCTGCGCGCCGTGCACACACCGGGGCATACATCCAACCATCTGTGCTATGAACTGCCGCAGGAACAGACATTGTTCACCGGCGACCATGTGATGGGCTGGTCAACCACCGTCGTCACGCCACCCGATGGCGACATGGCGGCCTATATGCAGTCGCTGGCGCTGCTGCTGAAACGCCCGGATCGTTGCTATCTGCCGACCCATGGCCCGGCCGTCACCGAACCGCAGCGCTTCGTGCGCGGCCTGATTGCCCATCGCAAACAGCGGGAAGTGCAAATCCTGAAGCTGCTAGATGGCGGCCCCCGCCAGATCGAGCAAATGGTCGAAAGCATGTATCAGGGCGTCGACAAACGCCTGTGGCCGGCCGCTGGCCGCAGCGTTCTGGCGCATCTGATCGACCTGCAGAACCGCCAGCTCGTGCACCAGTCCGGGGCGCAGTGGGCAAAGGCATGATAGAGGCATGAAATCGACGCCGGCATGAAATCAACGCTGGCGTGGATCGGCCTGATCGTCGTTCTGCTGGCGGTGCTGGGGCTTGCCCTCGGGCCGGCCGGGCGAAGCCGCGTCTGCAACCGTCTCGGCCTGTGCAGCGAGCCGGATTTCGTTGCCGCCATGCTGGTCGCCGTGCACAAGGAAAAGCGCCTGCGGGTGCTGCGCGCCAGCCTGAGCGCGCCGGTCACCTCGGTGCGTGATTCCACATTGGGACCGGTGCGGGTCGCCCGCACCCGGCAAACGGTCATCCTGCCGGCCAGCGTCGATTATTCCGTCAATCTCGGCGCGCTGCAGGCGGACGACCTGCAATGGGATGCAAAAACCACCACCCTCAGCATCCAGCGCCCGCCGGTCGAGGCCGATCCGCCGCGCATCGAATGGGACAAGGCACAGATCTATTCCGACGGCAATCTGATGACCTTGCTGACCGATGTGCGCGAACGTCTTTACGAAGACAATCACAAGCGCGCGCCCAGCCTGTTCCAGCAGCAGGCGCAAGCGGCCGAACTGATGCAGATGGCCGATACCGCCGCCGACGAAGCCATCGCTACATTGTTCCGCATGCCACTGCTGGCGGCCGGCCACACCGACCCGAAAGTCGTCGTCACGCATTGACACGCCGATCCGGCCCCCGGCCATGCCGGCGCAGCGCCGGTTTTTCGCCCGGCAGCGGGCAATGTTCATCCTGCAATCAGACAAGGGGCGTAAGTTCGCAACGCTTCTCTCCCACCGCCGGGTCCGGCATTTTCTGCCCCATTCCGACTCTGGAAGGAGCAGAAAGCAAAGGAGAATAGCAATGCATCTGTGCACAAAGAGCGCCATCGGCCTGTCCGTCATGGCGGCAGTGTTTTCCATTGCCGCAACGCCGCTGATGGCGCAGACGATGCGCACCGAAGGACCGCCGCCCGACGATCCGGTCCTGCAACTGGCGCAATGGTCCATGCCGCGCAACCAGTTCGTGTTGAATTCCCAGGAAGACGTCGAAATCGTACGCTATACCACGCCGCATGACGTCGAGGTTTGTATCGTCCGGCCCGATGCCCGGAGCGACGTGCGCAAGGCCGTGCCGGTGCAGGTCAAATGGGACAATAACACCAGCGTCGTGCAGCCGGGCAATTGCCTGTCCTTTGACGCGAAGTCGGTCAAGGTGAAGATGAGTGCCCCGCTGCCGGAAAGCGAGGATCTGTTCGGCACCTTCCGCGTGATCCATTGACCAGCGCCGGCAAACCATGGCGGGGTCGGAGGCAACCGCCTTCGACCCCGCGGTTTGTCCGGCAGGGCGCGCGTTAACGATTTTGCCATCTGCGCGCACCCCGGCCCTCGCTTGCCAACAGACGACAGAAAAACCATTCTGGTGTCAATTCCGCGCAGCCGGGTCACGGTAACCCAATCGCAATGGTGGCGGTGCCGGCCAGATTGTGCCAAGGTGGCGCTATCTCCGCCGATCACCGGTTGGAAATCCGCGCCGGAATATCCTACAGTGCTTGGCGGGATGCGCCACAATGATTAACTGCTGACCCGTATGGCAATCATCAAGATCTCACCTTCGATCCTGTCCGCGGATTTTGCGCAGCTTGGCGCCGAGGTCAAAGCCATTGATGCCGCCGGTGCCGACTGGATTCACATCGATGTGATGGATGGGCATTTCGTTCCCAATCTGACCATCGGGCCGATGGTGGTGCAAGCGCTGCGGCCCTATTCGGCGCTGCCATTCGACGTGCATCTGATGGTGCAGCCGGCGGATGCGCTGGTGGATGCCTTCGCCGAGGCTGGCGCCGACATCCTGTCGGTCCACCCCGAATCGGGGCCGCATCTGCACCGCACGCTGATGCGCATCCGCGAACTGGGCAAGAAATCCGGCGTGGTGCTCAATCCGGCGACTCCGCTGAGCGCGCTCGACCATGTGCTGGAAATCACCGATCTCGTCCTGCTGATGAGCGTCAATCCCGGTTTTGGCGGCCAGCAGTTCATCGAGACCACATTGCCCAAGCTGGACAGCCTCGCCAGCCGCATCGCCCGGGCCGGACTGGCCATCGAACTCGAAATCGATGGTGGCGTCGATGCAACCAATGCCAGACGGCTGCAGGACGCCGGGGCCACGGTTCTGGTGGCCGGCACGGCCAGCTTCACCGGTGGCCCGGACCAATATGCAACCAATATTGCCCGCCTGAAGGGAACGGCATGACAGATATGGCAGAATCCGCCAGTTTCCGACTGACCCGCAATGGCGGAGACCGTGGCCCGTCGCTCAGCGAACGTCTGGTCGACCAGTTCAGCCAATTGTCCTTTGCCTCCCCCGTGCACCGCATGCGGCTGAAGGGGCGGTTTCCGCTCAAGCTGATGGCCGTGCCCGAAGATCCGATCCCCGGCGATGCGCATCTGGGCCGGCGGCTGAAAAGCGGCCGGCTGTTCCGCGATGGTTATGGCCAGGCCATTGCCGATATCCGCCTGAACGCGCCCGAAGCGCCGGAAAGCTGGCGGCAATGGGTGCATGGCTGGGGCTGGCTGCGTGATCTCGCCAGCGACGACAGCACCACCAAGGCCGAAGCATTGCGCGCCGAAGCGCTGGCCAAGGCCTGGCTCAACCGCTTCCACGATTATGACCCCAGTGCCTGGGCGCCCGCCGTCACCGGCCGCCGCATCCTGATGGCGATTTGCCATGCGCCGCTGGTGATGCCGCGCCATGACGATATCCACCGTTCAACCGTGCTGAACGGCATTGCCCGCTGGGGCCGGCATCTCGACCGCGCCGCGCCGCGGCTGCCGGCCGGCCTCGCCCGGCTGGAAGCCGCGGCCGGGCTGCTCGGCTGCGCGCTGATGCTGCCCGGTGGCGAAGAACGCCGCCGCCAGAGCGAAGCGCTGCTGGCTGGCACCATCGCGGAACTTCTCGGCGATGGTGGCGCCATCGCCAGCCGCTCGCCACTCGATCTGGCACGCATCGGCAATCTGATGCTCACTCTGGCATCATTCCACCATGCCCGGACGCAACCGGCACCCGCCTTCATTCAGCAAGCCCTGACACGGGTGCGCAACGGTCTCGGTGCGCTGTCCATGGGCGACGGGCTGCCGGCGTCCTGGCACGGCGGCCAGCCCGGCGCTGCGGAAATGGCGCGGCTGCAGGTCGATCCCCGCAATGCGCCACCGCCCGCGCGCGGTTCCGGATTTCAGCGGCTGCAGGCCGGACAGGTGCGGATCCTGATCGACGCCGGACCGCCACCGCCGGCGCGGCTGGCGCCGCTGGCGCATGCCTCCACCCTGGCCTTCACCATGACCGACGGCGCCCGACATCTGATCGTCAATTGCGGCGGCAGCACCGGCCCGCAAGGCGAACATGATTTCCCGCCGGAACTGGTGATGGGGCTGCGCTCGACCGCGGGCCATTCGACGGTGGTGCTGGCTGACACCAATTCCAGCCGGCTGCACCATCAGGGGCCAAGGCGGCTGGGCGGAGTTGAAGAAGTTCTGGTGGAATCGCGCGCCAATGCCCAGGGCCAGTGGTTCGAAGCCAGCCACGACGGCTGGCGCCGGCGGCTGGGCTATCTTCACAGCCGGCGGCTGTGGCTGGCGGCATCGGGCGATGATTTCCGCGGCGAAGACCGGTTGCAACCGGTGCGGCGGCGGATTCCGCGCCCCGGCAACCAGCCGCTGGCGCTGGCCAGCCGCTTTCACCTCGGCCCCGGAGTCGAAGCCACATTGACCCAGGATGACCGTGGCGCCCTGCTGCAATTGCCGGCGGATGATTCCGGCCGGCGCGCGGTCTGGATCTTCAAGGTCAGCTTCAACCATGCCCCGGGCATCCTCAAGCTGGAGCCGAGCCTGTATGTCGATGCTGGCGGCGCCACGCATGAAATCCGGCAGCTGCTGCTCACCAGTCTGGTGACGCCGGGCGAAACTGCCGACATCAGCTGGAGCTTCCGCCGGCAATAGGCCGCATCGTGCTGCACATCGACGACCTGCCACTGCGCGAAAAAGGCTGCTTCCGAACAATAGGTTAACGTCTGGAAACTTGCTATCTGGCGGGGTTCCGCCTATGTGCGCCAGCGTCTTTGTCCATCTGGACAAGGCAGGGTCGGAAAGGAAGTCTTTCATGCGTTTCATGAAAGTGTCGATGGCGGCTATCGCTGCCATGGGGTTCGTTGCCGGAACAGGCGCGGCGCAGGCGGAAGGCAATGCCGCCGATGGCCTGAAGGCCATGCAGGAACTCAATCTCATCGTCCTCGGCAAAATGACTGGCGGGCATGATGTCGAAGGCAAGGCTTTCGTTGGCGGCGATCTCACCGGTAACACACCCTTTGGCATTGGTAACAAAAGTCAGGGGCTGACTCCATCCGATCGGCCGACTCTGACGGTTGTCGGCGATGCCACCGGCGGTGGCAGCATCAACAATGGCTGGAACGGTGGCGCCGGCTCGGTTGCGACGATACCCGGCATGGTGGTTGGTGGCGATGTCACCGGATTCACTCTGAACACGCAGAACGCCGTGGTGAAGGTGGGCGGCAAGCTCACCGGCACCAATCTCAGCGAGGGGTCGACCGTTGATGTCGGCGGCAAGGTCGTTGGCGGCAACGCCAATGGCGCAACCGTCAATGGCAATCTCGGCAATGGCTTTGCAGTCGGCCTGCTGTCCGACCTCGGTGATCAGAAATCCAAGCTGTCGCAGGATCTGGCGGCGCTGTCCTCGGCGCTCGGCAGTCTCGCCACCACGGCGGGTTCGGGCTTTGATTTCACCGACCATAATAACGTCAAGATGAAGGCTGTTGCCGGCGATTCCGGCTTTGCCGTCATCAATGTCGATGCCAGCGATTTCTTTGGCAATATCTCTGGCCTCAGCTATGATTTCACCCCCGGCCTGACCACCGTGGTGAATGTCATCGGCGCGGGTGATTTCATCTGGAATTTCAACACCAACGGCAATGCCGCTGCGTATAATTCCGACATCATCTTCAACTTTGCCGATGCAACCAAGCTCAATCTGAACCGCATGGTGCATGGCTCGGTGTTGGCGCCATTTGCAAGCGTCATCAACAGCACGCCCATCGAAGGCACGCTGGTCGCCAAGACCTTCACCCAGGGCGGCGAAGTGCATCTGGGCAGTTTCGGTGGCGGCATCAGCTTTGACGAGCCCGGCACCCCGCCCGGCACTGTGCCCGAACCTGCCACATGGGCCATGCTGATCGCCGGCTTCGGAATTGTCGGCGTTGCTGCGCGCCGGCGCCGGCAACCGCGCGCCATCGCCGCCTGACATATCCGCCGCCAGCCCGGGCGGTCTTGCCACCGCGCGGGCTGGCAGTTGTCGGCTTTTGGCGCTATGGCAGCCGCCATGCCCAGCCAGTTGATGACCATTCCCGGTGCCCGGGAAACGCAAACACTGCCGCGCTCTATTGCCCCGCGCAGCGATGGTCGCACCGATCTCGTCGGCCTGCCGCGCAGCCGCATTGCCGAACTTCTGGTGGAAACCGGGCTGGCCGATCCCCGCCGCGCCAATATGCGCAGCAAACAGCTGTGGAGCTGGATCTACAACCGCGGCGTCACCGACTTCGAAGCCATGTCGAACCTGTCCAAGTCATTGCGCGCCGGGCTGCAACAGCATTTCATCGTCGGCCGCCCCGAAGTCGTGCAGGCGCTGACATCCACGGACGGCACGCGCAAATGGCTGTTGCGCTCGGGTGGCGAAGAATATGAAGCGGTGTTCATCCCCGATGCCGATCGCGGCACATTGTGCATCTCTTCGCAGGTCGGCTGCACCTTGAATTGCCGCTTCTGCTTTACCGGCACGATGAAGCTGGTGCGCAATCTGACTGCGGGCGAAATCCTTGGGCAGGTGCTGATTGCGCGCGATTTCCTCGGCGAATGGCCGAGCCAGCCGGAAGGCCGGCTGCTGACCAACATCGTCATGATGGGCATGGGCGAACCATTGTATAATTTCGACAATGTCCGCGATGCGCTGAAAATCGTCATGGATGGCGATGGCCTTGCCTTGTCGAAGCGCCGCATTACCCTGTCGACCTCGGGGGTGGTGCCGATGATGGCCCGCGCCGGCGCCGAACTGGGGGTCAATCTGGCGGTGTCGCTGCACGCCGTCACGGATGAAATCCGCAGCGAAATCGTGCCGCTCAACAAGAAATACGGAATCGACGAACTGCTGTCCGCCTGCGCTGCCTATCCGGGCGCCAGCAATGCGCGCCGTATCACCTTCGAATATGTCATGCTGAAAGGCGTGAATGACCGCGATGAAGATGCTTTTGGACTGGTTAAGTTGTTAAACAAATATAACCTGCCAGCAAAAGTGAATCTGATTCCGTGGAATCCCTGGCCCGGCGCACCGTTCGAAACATCGGATCCGACCCAGGTCGAACGCTTTTCCGATATCGTTTACCGGGCCGGTATTTCCGCCCCCATTCGCCGGCCCCGCGGGCGCGACATCATGGCCGCCTGCGGCCAGCTGAAATCGGCGTCGGAGAAACTGAGCGCCGCCGAATTGCGCCGCCGCGCGGCGGAAAAGGAAGCTGCCTGGTAGGGCGGCAGCCCGACCAGACAGACTTGCCCCCGTTCGGTTCAGACACCAGCGGCGAATTGCTTCAGCATGTTGCGCGCGATCACCAGTTGCAGGATCTGGGTGGTGCCTTCGTAAATGCGATACAGCCGGGCATCGCGGAAAAAACGTTCGGCGGGATATTCGCTGAGATAGCCGGCGCCGCCAAAGATCTGCACGCAGCGATCAACGACGCGGCCGCACATTTCCGACGCGAACATCTTGGCCGATGCCGACTCCACCGTCACCCGCCGGCCTTCGTCGGCCAAACGCGCGGCATCGGCGACCATGCACTGGCTGGCATAGATTTCCGCCCGGCTGTCGGCCAGCATGGCCTGAATCAGCTGGAAATTGGCGATTGGTTCGCCGAACGCCTTGCGTTCGGTGGCATAGCGCAAGGCAGTATCCAGCGCGCGGCGGGCATAGCCTGTCGCGGCGGACGCCACCGACAGCCGGCCGCCATCCAGGCTCTGCATGGCGCGGGTAAAGCCTTCGCCTTCGACTCCGCCGAGCAATGCCGATTCCGGCACGAACACGTCATCGAGGACAATATCGGCAATGAGCGCGCCGGACTGGCCCATCTTGGCATCGGGCTTGCCCACCCTCAGCCCGGCCGTGTCCATGGGCAGGACAAAGGCCGACACATGCGCGTTTTTCGGCAGATTGCTGCTGTTGGTGCGCGCCATGATCAGGGCGACTTCGGCCAAGGGCGCATTGGAAATATAGCGCTTGGTGCCGTTCAGCCGATAACCGTCGCCATCGCGCACGGCGCGGGTCTGCAGGCCGGCGGCATCCGAGCCCGTCCCCGGCTCGGTCAGGCCGAATGCAGCAATGGCGCCGGCCGCCAGTTTCGGCAGCCAATGGCTTTTCTGCGCCTCCGTGCCGGCATTGCGCAGGGCGGCCGTCACCATACCGACACCGATGGAAATCGTCGCGCGATAGGCCGGTGCCGCATAGGCCAGGTGCTGCATGGTTTCCACGAACTGCGCCACATTCATGCCGCTGCCGCCATAATTTTCCGGGATTGTGATTCCAAACAGGCCGAGGCGGCGCATTTCGGCCAGAATATCATCCGGCACCCGGTTGTTTTCGACCACATCCGCTTCGGCCGGAATCAGCCGTTCCTGCACGAAACGATCAAGCTGGGCGATGAAATGTTCGAATACGTCCTGATCCATGCCCCCGGCATGTCTGATTTCCGGCATCAATGCGCTCCTCTTGCTGGATTCCCGTCACCACATCCGGCACAACCGGCAGCGTATTACGCCGGCGATTTTTGCGGCCGACGGTCTTCTGGCAGCAGAGTGTTGGCAAAGGCAATCATTTCTACATGCGCATCGCGCATTTCCGCCAGCGCATCATGCAATTCACTGTCGCGAATCCGCGGGCACAGCTGGTTCAGCTTGCGCACCACCCAGCCCTGACCGCGATTGAGCAACGCCAGCCGATCGAGCGGGTCGGGGATGGCCAGCACCTTTTCCCGGAACGCCCCGGTTGCAAGAGACGGGGTGCCGCCCAGACGTTCGATCTGGCTGCTCAGCATGGCGCACCAGCGCGATTCGCCCGCCCGGACTTCGTGCATCAGCTGGACATAGCGCTCATCCGCACCCGCCAGGTGAAAGCTTGCCATGGCGACAAAGGCGCCAGCCCGTTCCGCTTCCAGCAATTCATTGAGATCGGTCAGAATTTCTGCCTGGCTGGCATAGCCCATA
>CAZIAA010000033.1:0-9815 GCA_964537365.1 uncultured Sandaracinobacter sp. | reverse complement strand
CCAGTTTCCGCCCTGCTTGTCAAGCGCTTCCGGCGTCCAGGCTGGCGCGGGCGGCGACAAAGCGGGCAATGATTTCGGTGACGTCCGCGGGCGTGTGCGCGGCCGACAGCGAGCAGCGCAACAGATAGACTCCGGCCGGTGTTGCCGGCGGGCGGCTCATGTTGCAGTAAATGCCATGCTCGATCAATTGGTGCCACATGGCGGCGGTGCTGTTCTGATCGGGCAGCAGCACGGCGATGATGGCGCTTTCCGGGGTGTCGGTCGCCATGCGGAAGCCGGCGGCCTGCAGCCCGGCGTGCAACTGCCGTGACACCGCCCAGAGATTGGCGCGCTTGTCCTGCGCGTGCATCAGCTTTCGGATCGAGGTTTCGGCCGACGCCGCAACGGCCGGCGGCAGCGACGCGGTGAAGCGATAGGGATTGCAGACCAGCCGCAGGACTTCGAATTTCGGATGGTTGGAAACGGCAAAGCCGCCGACCGTGCCGACCGATTTGGAAAATGTGCCGACGATGAAATCGACTTCGTCTTCCAGCCCCTGATCCTCATAGACGCCGCGGCCATGCGGGCCGAAAAAGCCCATGGCATGGGCTTCGTCGACAAGGACCATGGCGCCATGGTTTTTCGCCACTGCAACCAGTTCGCGCAGGGGCGCGACATCGCCCAGCATGGAATAGACGCCTTCCAGAATGACCAGCTTGCCGGCGTCCGCCGGCAGCCGCCCGAGGCGCTTGTCGAGGTCATCGACCCGGTTGTGGCGGAAACGCACCACTTCGGCATGCCCAAGCTTGCAGCCATCATAGATGGAGGCATGGCTGTCGGCATCGAGGATGATGTAATCGCCCTTGCCGGCCAGCGTCGACACCATGCCGAGATTGGCCTGATAGCCAGTGGAAAACACGATCGCCGAGCGCTTGTCGTAAAATTCCCGCAGCGCCTGTTCGACTGCCTTGTGCGGCGTGAAGGTGCCGTTCAGCACCCGGCTGCCGGTCGATCCTGCGCCGAAATCGAGAAAGGCGCGGCGGCCGGCTTCGATCACATCGGGGTCGAAGGTCATACCCATATAGTTATAGGTGCCGACCAGGATGGTTTCGCGGCCGTTGATGATGGCGCGGGTGGGCGACAGCAGCTTTTCCATCACCACGCCAAAGGGGTCGCGCAATCCGCTCGCCAGCAGCGAATCATATTCCGCAATATAGGAGTCGAATTTGGACAGCAGGTCGGTCATTACGCCGCGTCCCGAAGCCTGACGACGGCATCGGCCAGCTGACCGATGGTTTCGAGTTCCGGCAGCAGGTTCAACGGGATGTTGATGTCCCATTCGTCCTCGATATTGGCGACGAGGTCCATGACGGTCAGGCTGTCGAGTTCGAGGTCCTGGGCGAAACTGGTGGTTTCAGCGAGCGCCGCATCTTTCTTGTTGAAGGGCGCAATCAGATCGATCAGACGGGCATAGATATCGGCGCGGGCCATTGCAGTCTCCGGGTGCGAAATTGCCATTTTGGCTGGGCGCGAGCGCCCCTGGCGGACCTTCTAGCAAAGAATGTGGCGAAAAGCGGGATGGCAGCGGGCAAAGTTTCAGATTGCACCGCTGCGGCGGGCGGCGGCGACCGTCGCCGCCATGCCCTGCGGCAATGACATTTGCGGCGCCCATAACCCCAGCGCGCACAAGGCGCTGCTGTCGGCGGACCAGTCCGGATGCGCCATATAGCCGGCGCGGTCGAAGCTGAGCCGGGGGGTGGCACCGCGCAGGCGCGCAAACAGGGTGTCGAAACCCGCCGCCATGCGCAACGCCCAGGGCGGAATGGCAAGCGCGCGCACGCGCCGGCCCAGCGCCGCGCCAATGGCGTCGGCGATTTCCGCCGCGTCATAGGCCGTTCCGCCATCGTCGATTTCGTAAACGCCACCAGCGGAACGGGCGGGGCCGGCCACATCCTCGGCCAGCGCCACCAGCGCTGCGGCCAGATCGGCGGCATAGACCATGGCGGTGCGCGCATGTTTCGGGAAGGCCACCCAGCCCGATCTTGCCATGCGCATCAGCGCCAGAAAATCAGTGTCGCCGGGGCCATAGACTGCGGGCGGGCGCAGCGTCACCACCGGGCCGGCGCTGCCGCGCGCAATCTGTTCGCCCATCCGCTTCGACCAGCCGTAACGGCTCAGCGTCGGCGCCCGCGCCGCCAGCGACGACACATGCACCAGCGGCAGCGCGCCGATGGCCTGGCGCAGATTGGCCACGCCTGCGATATTGGCAGTTTCGAACGCGCGCCGGTCGCGGGCGTTGGTCACGCCGGCAATATGGATGACGGCATCGCAACCCCGCACCAGTTCGGCCAGCGCAATGCGATCATTCAGACTGCCGGCCACCCAGTCGATGCCCGATGCCGCCGCCTGCGGCCGCCGGGTCAGCGCCTGCACCCGATGGCCGCGCTGCACTGCCGCCGCCAGGGCGTGGCGCCCAACGAAACCCGTGCCACCCGTGATTGCCAGCCTGCGCATCATTTGCCGCCCATAGCCGCCATGCTAGGATCAATCCATGCAGCAAATTCCGCGACTCTTTGTTGAACCGCGCCTCAGTGCTGGTGCGGAAATTCCGCTGTCGGCACAGCAGGGGCATTATCTGCAGAACGTCCTGCGCCTGCAGCCGGGCGCCGAACTGCGCCTGCTCGATGACCAGACCGGCGAATGGGCCGCCGAACTGGCTGGTTCCGGCCGGCGCCAGCTGACGGCGCGGCTGCGCCAGCAGGTCGCCCTACGCGAACAGGTGCCGGATCTCTGGCTGCTGGCGGCGCCGATCCGGCCGGAACGCTTTCAGTGGCTGGCGGAAAAGGCCACTGAACTGGGCGTGCGGCGATTCGCGCCAGTGATTTCGCAACGGGTGAATCATGCCCGGCAGAACCCGGCGCGGTTGCGGGCGCATATGGTGGAAGCCGCCGAACAATGCGAACGCACGGCCCTGCCGGAACTGGCCGAAGCCCGGCCGCTCGTCGAATTGCTGGCGGACTGGCCAGCGCAACGGACATTGATTTTCGCCGATGAAGCAGGAGGTGAATCCATGGCGGCAATCCGGCCGGCGCCGGCGGCGGCGATCCTGATCGGGCCGGAAGGCGGCTTTACCGATGCCGAGCGCCAGACGATTTTGCGGCTGCCGCAGGCGCGGCGGCTGACACTTGGGCCACGGGTCCTGCGCGCCGATACCGCGGCAATTGCTGCAATTGCGCAATTTCAGTTGCTTGCCGACAATTGCTGAATTGTGCGAATCCTGTTGGCATGGATGAAAACACCGCGCTAGACCGGCGCCATGAGTAGTGAAAAGGGGGCAGACGGCAACAGCCCGGTCATCGCGCGCAGAGCCGACCTGATTGCTGCATTTGCCCGTGGCGAGAAACCGCGCGACAACTGGCGCATCGGCACCGAGCATGAAAAGCTGGTGTTCCGCTTGTCCGACCATGGCCAGCCCGGCTGGGCCGAGCCGGGTGGCATCCGCGACCTGCTGCAGGGCTTCGCGCGCTATGGCTGGCAGCCGGTGCTGGAAGACGGGCGGGTCATTGCAGCGTCTGGCGCTGATGGCGGGCTCAGCCTGGAACCGGCCGGCCAGTTCGAGCTTTCGGGCGCGCCGCGCGCCGACCTGCACGAAACCCATGCCGAGCTTCAGCACCATCGCCAGCAATGCGCCGAACTTGGCGCCGAACTCGGTCTCGGCTTTCTCGGCCTCGGCTTCAATCCGCTCGCCCGCCGCGCCGATCTGCCGTGGATGCCCAAGGCGCGCTATGCCATCATGCGACGCTATATGCCGCAGGTCGGCGGCCTTGGCCTCGACATGATGCTGCGCACCTGCACGGTTCAGGTCAATCTCGATTACGGCAGCGAAGCGGATATGGTGCAGAAATTCCGCGTGTCACTGGCGCTGCAGCCGATTGCGACGGCGCTGTTCGCCAATTCGCCTTTCACCGAAGGACAGCCGAACGGCTATCTGTCCTATCGCAGCCATATCTGGACCGATACCGATGCCGACCGCACCGGCATGCTGCCCTTCGTGTTCGACGAAGGTTTCGGCTATGAGCGTTATTGCGATTACATGCTCGATGTGCCGATGTATTTTGCCATGCGTGGCGCCACGCATCTGGATCTGGCCGGGCAATCCTTTCGCGATTTTCTGCAAGGTAAATTGCCGGCACTGCCCGGGGTGCGGCCGACGCAGGCGGACTGGGCCGACCATCTGTCGACCACTTTCCCCGAAGTGCGGCTGAAAAGCTTTCTGGAAATGCGCGGCGCCGATGCCGGGCCGCTGGCGCAAAGCTGCGCGCTGTCGGCATTCTGGGTCGGGCTGCTGTATGATGCGACGGCGCTCGATGCCGCGTCCGAGCTGATCAAGGGCTGGCGCGTCGCTGATCAGCAGAAGCTGCGCGACGAAGTTCCGCGCCGGGCCTTGCGCGCCACCGCGCCCGATGGCCGCGAAGTGCTGGCGGTAGCGCGGGAGGTGCTGGCGATTGCGCGCGCCGGGCTGCAGCGTCGCGCCCGCCTCAATGCCGCGGGCGAGAGCGAAGCGATCTATCTGGCGCCGTTGGAGGAAATCGTCGCCAGCGGTCAGACTCTGGCGGAAAAATGGCTGCAACGCTTCCATGGCTCCTGGGGCGGCGATATTGCTCCAATCTGGACCGAGGCGCGGTTCTGAGCGTCACGCCGCCCGATGTGCCCGGCTATGCGGTCGGCGCGCGGCTGGTCGCTGCGTAAAGCGCGATTGCTGCCGCATTGGAGACGTTCAGGCTCTCCACCTGGCGCTGGATCGGCAATCGCGCCAGCACATCGCAATGGGCGCGGCTGTTGTGCCGCAGGCCATCGCCTTCGGCGCCGAGCACGATCGCCTGCGGCGCGGGGGTGAAGGCGTCTGCCAGAGCCATTTCAGCGTCGCCAGCCAGACCGATGCGCCAGTAACCAGCGGCAGCCACTTCCTCCAGCGCCCGCGCCAGATTGACGACGCGCACCCAGGGCAGGATTTCCAGCGCCCCCGATGCCGCCCGCGCCAATGCCCCTGATTCCGGCGGCGAATGCCGCGACTGGGTAATCAGCGCCCGCGCCCCGAACGCCGCCGCCGAACGAATGATGGCGCCGACATTATGCGGGTCGGTCACCTGATCGAGAATGACCAGCGGTGCGTCCGGGCGCGGGTCGCTCAGCACTTCATCGAGGAACAGATCCGGCAGCGGCTCGGTATCCAGCGCCAGACCCTGATGCGGCACGCCCTGCGGCAGCAGCCGGGCGATGTCCTGCGCGTCCGCGCGCTGCACCTGCAGATCGGGCGGGATGGTCAGCTGCGCCAGTTCCTCGGCGGTGGCGGTCAACTTGCGCAGACGCCGCGCCGGATTGGCCAGCGCCGCCAGCACGGCATGCCGGCCATACAGCCGCGCCTGTCCGCTCTGGGACTGTTTATTCGGATTGTTAAATTGTCGCGATCGGCGTGCCATGCTCGTCTTTCCCTGGCGGCGGGGCGGCCCGCCGGACTGTGCCGCTAGCGGTTTGCCCCAGAATGGCATGCCGCGACAAGCCGGGCGTGATCCCCGGTATCGGCGCCTGCCGGCGTTGCAACTTCGCGTCTGCCCGGCTATAGGGTGCGCGGCGCCTGCGGGAATTCCCCCGCGACGTCAAGGCACGGGGTGCGCGGACTGGTCCGCGCTGAGAGAAACCCGCTGAACCTGATCCAGTTCGTACTGGCGAAGGGATGTCATGTCTGCACCCGCTGCAATTGCAGCTCGCACCGCGTCACGACAACCCGCGCCGGATTTGAAAGGCGTGTCGTGCCATGGGTGGCAGAAATTTCTCCGGTTTTGACAATTCACCCCCAATTTGCATGCCGGCTTGGGGCTGGCATTGCGCCTGCTTCTGCCGCATCGCCATTGCAGCGGGCGCGGCTGTCGGCGGCGCAACCACATGATGCAACACGACATGCAAGGGGAATGGCATGAGCAGCTTTGATTCGATTCTGGACGGAATGCAGCACAATGGCGAGAGCTGGTCGGCGCATGGGCCGGAAAGCTGGATGCAGGGGCGCACGCTCTATGGCGGGCTGACGGCGGCGATCGCTCTGCACGCCTGCGAACGCGCGGTGCCCGATCTGCCGCTGCTGCGCGCGGCGCAGATTGCGTTTATCGGCCCGGCCGCACAGGATCTGCAGGTGCAGCCAAGCGTGCTGCGGCGCGGCAAATCCGTCACCTATATGGGCAGCGATGTGTTCTCGGAGGGCAAGCTGGTTCTGCGCGCCATGTTCGCCTTTGGCGCGGCGCGGCAATCCAATTACCGGGCGCTGCCGTCAGTGGCACCCGCCTGCCGCCGCCCGGCGGAATGTCCGGTATTGTCGACCGGCGAATCCCCGAGCTTCCGGCAGAATATCGACCAGCTGCTGGCGGGCGATCTGCAGCCTTTGGCCGGGGCGCCGCGCGGCGATCTGCTGGTCTGGTCCCGCCACGCCGAAACCGTCAGGCCGAGGATGGCGGCGGTGGTGGCGCTGGGCGATGCCATGCCGCCGGCCAGCTTCACCCGCTTCCACGAGCCGGCCATCATCAGCAGCATGACCTGGGGGTTCGAATTCTTCGAGCCGGCGCGTGTGACCGGCAACGGCTGGCACCTGCTGCACGCATTCGAGGATGGTCTGGAAGACGGTTACGCCGGACAATCCATGCGCATGTGGGATGAAGATGGCCGGGCGATCCTGATCGGGCGTCAGGCCGTGGCAGTCTTCGGATAGACGGGAGAATTCGGCAGATGGTGATCATGGCAACACGGGCGCTGGGGCTGGCTGCTGTCGGCATGCTGTTCGCGCCGGGCGTGGCCATGGCGGAGATGGCTCTGCCAGCGGCGGGTGCGGGTGAAATCCTGGTGACGGCGCAGCGCCGCGCGGAAAATCTGCAGAGCGTGCCCATTGCCGTGACCGTGGCCGATGGCCGTGCGCTGGCCGATGCCCAGGTCGACAATATCGCCGATATCCGCAACATCAGCGCCAGTACTGATTTCCAGCTGGCGAATTTTCCCGCAGCCTCGGCCAATATCCTCATTCGCGGCCTTGGCACCGTCGGACAAAGCCGCAGTTTTGAAGGCTCGGTCGGCGTCTTCATCGATGGCGTCTATCGCACCCGGGCGGCGGCGGCGCTGCAGAATTTCCTCGATATCGACAATCTGCAGATCCTGCGCGGGCCGCAAGCCACATTGTTCGGCAAGAACACCAACGCCGGCGCGATATTGCTGACCTCGGTGGCCCCTTCCGTGCAGGATTATTCCGGCAGCGTCGATCTCGGGCTTGGCAATTACGGTACGGTGCTGGCGCGTGCGACGGTCAATCTGCCGCTGGGCGGCAATGCCGCACTGCGGCTCGCCGGGCTGGCCTCCAGCGCCGACAGCTATTTTCGCAATCCGACGACGGGGCAACGCTATCGCGGCGATTCCGCGACCGCCGTCAAGGGGCAATTGCTGTGGCAGCCGACAGACGCTCTGTCGCTGCGGCTGATCGGCGATTACGCCCGCACCGACAGCAATTGCTGTTATTTCAGCGTCGATCTGGTCGATGGCCCGGCCGAACCGATCATCGATGCCCTGACCATTGCCAATGGCGGCGTGGTGCCCCCGCGCAACCAGCTGGCATTTTCGCGCACCTTGAACACCGAGGGACAGGGCGTCATCGAGGATGCCGGTGGCACCTTGCTCATTGATCTCGATACCGGCGGCGGGCAGCTGAAATCCGTCACTGCCCTGCGCCACTACAGCGTCGACCAGCGCGACATGGACGGCGACCTGAGTGGCGCCGATGTCGAGCGCTATGCCGAACGGCTGAGCAGCCGCTTCATTTCCCAGGAGCTGACTTTTTCCACCCGGATACAGCCACTGGCTGCCGATCTGCTGCTGGGGGCGTATTTTTCCGATGAGAAACTGCGCATGGGGCAGGGGTTGTATTGGGGAGCGCAGGGGCAGGCGTTCTGGGATCAGGTGCTGGCGCCGGGGCTGGTTTATGCGCCGCAGGGAATCTGGTCGGACGCAGTCATGGCTGGTTCGGCGCGTTCCTATGCCGGTTTTGCGCATCTGGATGTCGCCCTGTCCGAGCATTTCGCAATCTTTGCCGGCGCGCGCTATTCGATCGAGAAAAAGCGCGGCAGCTTTTACCATGATTATTACCAGCCGGCAGCGAATGACGTGCTGCGTTTCCTTGGCTCCATGCCGGGGCCGGCCTATGCGCAAGGCACCACCGACCGGGCGCTTTCCGGCACATTGGGGCTGCAATACCGCCCGACTGCCGATGTCATGCTCTATGCCAGCTATAATCGCGGTTTCAAGGCCGGCGGAGTCAATATCGACGGCAATGCCGCGGGCGGTGTCGCCAATAATCCAGCGGAAGTGGCGGGGGCGACACCGCTCGATTCGCGCTATCAGCCGGAAACCATCGACGCCTTCGAACTGGGCGCGAAAATCGACTATTTCGGCGGCCGCGCGCGCAGCAATCTGGCGCTGTTCCATTATGATCTGTCGGGCGTGCAGATTGCCCAGTTTCAGGGGCTGCAGTTCGTCGTTCTGAATGCGCGCTCGGCAACGAATACCGGGGTGGAGATCGAAAATCTGTTCGAAGTCCTGCCCGGTGTGCTGCTGCGGCTGGACGGAAGCTGGCTGCCGCATGCGAAATATGGCGATGATCCGCGGCTTGATCCGGTATTGCGGGGTGCGCGCTTTCGCTTTGCGCCCAAATTTCAGGGCAATGCCGAGCTGAATCTGCGCCAGCCGCTGGGGCGCGGAGTCAATCTTTTGGGGCGGCTGCAGTATCAGTTCAGCAGCAGCCAGTTCGTCAACACGGCGTCCGATACCCGGCGCGGCGCGGTCGGGCTGTGGAATGCCAATCTCGGCGTGGCGCTGCCCGACACCGGACTGCAGATCGAAGCCTGGGGGCGCAACCTCGGCAACAGCCGCTATATCACCCAGGCGTTCAATACACCCGTGCAGTTGGGCGATGAAAATGCCTATCTGGGCGCACCGCGCACATTTGGCGTCCGCCTGCGCGCGGATTTCTGAGCACAGCCGCGCTATACGAACATTTTGCGGGTTTGGAACAGATCCGGGCGCAGCGTGGAGATCTCCTCACAGGTCGCTATCATGGCGGCAAAGCTGTTGGTGACCCATTCCGGATCAACCAGATATTCCAGCGTGCGGATGGCCTTGGCCTGTTCGCCCCGGCGGACCTGATTCCACAGCGCCAGCAGAACGGCTTCCTGTTCACCGATCTGGTCGCCCGGCGGCGACGTCAGCACGGCCAGATCAGCGCCGCCCAGCTTCAGCAGCGACATGGATTTGTGGAAATGGATGGTGCTGGTGACGATGCCCATGCGGCAGAAGATCGGCAATAACAGCCGGAACGGGCAATGATTCTGTGCCACGGAATAAGTCCAGGCCCGCATGGCCCAGAGCAGCAGGCGGTCGCCTTTGGAGGTGTTGAGGGCGTTCTGGTCGCAATAGGAATACATCGGCGTCTCCTCGGATTGGGCAGAGATATTCCGGTGTAGTGATAATGAGACTGACTCGCAACATTGTTTTCTGTCAGCCGGGGAATATCCCGCCGATACCCCCCGGCGCGGGGGTATCCGATCGACCGTCGGCGCATACCCCCAAATCATAGCCCCACTAACAGGTGGCTAAAGACGGGCAGAGATGAACGCCAGCGGCCCTGTGCCCGCTGAACCAACTGAACAGCCTGGATTTTCAGGAGATGTCCGGACGGTGGCGAACGCTATCGGACAGGAAAATGGAGCGGGTAGCGGGAATCGAACCCGCATATTCAGCTTGGAAGGCTG
>CAZIAA010000032.1:8357-9959 GCA_964537365.1 uncultured Sandaracinobacter sp. | reverse complement strand
TATCCGTCAGCAGCATTTCCAGCAGCGCCAGCCGCTGTTTTTCCGCTGCCGCCAGGGCACGACGAAAGGCCGGATTGCGCCGCCGTTCGGCCAGCACCAGCGCCAGCCCGATATTGGCCTTGGCACAGGCGCCGGCCAACCCCTCGCGCTCCAGCATGAGGGCAATGATCAACTGCCGCTGTTCAGCGCTCAGCCGGGCATTTTGGCGCAACGGGCGGATATGGCCCGCGCAGCCGATCCGGGCGGTATTGATGCGCAGCTGCGTTCGGTTTGCAGCCCTGCTCGTGGTTTTTGTTGCATTCATTTCAGCAATATAACCATATTGGTTGTTGTAGGACAGAAACAAGATTTCCGTCGCAAAATTCCAACCTTCCAACGAGTTGGGGCGGAAATAGCTTTCAAAAATGCTGCGCTGCGATAGCAATTGGTGAGTTGTTGGAGTGCGTTATGCTGGAACAGGGCGGTCGCGGAATCCGAAAGGGTCCCCGCAAAGGCAATGCCAGGCCGGACGCAGGCGGAATGGAAAGGGATGGCCGCCGCATTCGCTCGGAAAGGAGCCGCCGCAAGATCATCCTTGCCATGGTGGAACTGGTCGAATCCGGCAATCCGGTGCCGACCGCCGAAGCCACCGCCGATCGCGCCGGTGTCTCCCTGCGCACGGTATTCCGGCATTTCGAAGACATGAACAGCCTGCATGCCGCAATGATCGGAATCGTCTTTGAACGCTTGCGAATCATTCTGGAACGGCCGCTGACATACGCGACATGGCCGGATACCCTGCAGGAAGTGATCGAACGCCGGGCGCAGTTCTTTGAAACCCTGATGCCCTATAAAATGGCGATGGATGTGCTGCGCCATCGCAGCCGCCCGATCGAACGGATCCACCGCCGCATGGACCGGATCAGCCGCGATCTGCTGGCCGATGCAGTGCCGGCCGAACTGCGCGCCAACCGGACATTATTTGCAGTCCTCGTGCTGCTTTTGTCGATGGAAAGCTGGCAGTGCTTGCGCCAGCAGCAGAAAATGAGCATCGATGAAGCGAGAGAAGTGCTGCTGCTGTCGGTATCGGCCGTGGCCGGCGTGACATTCAGGTCAGCGACATTGCCCGATGGCGACGGACGATCCGCACCGCCCCTGTCGCGCATCGATCATGGCTGAACTGGCGGCGTGCTTTCGCACTGGCATTATGGTCGCGCATTTTGCTAGAGCGCCTGCATGGGGATTCTCGACAGTTTTCAACCAGCCCGGCTGCCTGCCAGCGCGGAAAATCTGCGCGCTGAAGTCCGCGGCTTTCTGGATGTGGAACTGAAGGGCCGCCGCCCGCGCGACCGCGCCCGTACCTGGACAGCCTGGGATGTGGGATTCTCCCGCAAGCTGGCGCAACGCGGCTGGATCGGCCTTGGTTTGCCCAGGGCCTATGGTGGTCAGGAACTGGATGCCTTTCACCGCTTCGCCGTGGTCGAGGAACTGCTGGTGGCCGGCGCCCCTGTGGCGGCGCACTGGATCGGCGAACGGCAATCGGCGCCGCTCATCTGCCGTTTCGGCAGCGAAGCCCAGCGCCAGAAGTACTTGCCTGGGATCTGCAAGGGCGAGGTCTATTTC
>CAZIAA010000032.1:0-8347 GCA_964537365.1 uncultured Sandaracinobacter sp. | reverse complement strand
GGCGGTCTGCCGCGCGGAAATCTTCTTCTGCATCGGCATGTCGGAACCGGGCTCCGGCTCCGATCTTGCCAGTGTGCGCACCCGGGCCGAGCGCGTGGATGGCGGCTGGCGCCTGAACGGCCGCAAGATCTGGACGACGCATGCCCATAACGCCGACTGGATGATTGCGCTGGTGCGCACGTCGGGCGGCCCGGAAAGCCGCCGCGAAGGGCTGAGCCAGTTTCTCGTCGATCTGAAGGCGCCGGGCATATCGGCGCGTCCGATCACCCTGCTGACCGGTGACGCCGAATTCAGCGAAGTCACTTTCGATGACGTGTTCCTTCCCGACGACACGCTGCTGGGCGCGGAAGGCAATGGCTGGGCGCAGGTCACGGCCGAACTGGCGTTCGAACGCTCCGGCCCGGAACGCATGCATTCGGCAACCGTGCTGCTCGACCTCTGGGCGCAGTCGCTGGGCGCCGATGCTGAGCCCGGCGACATCGAGCTGCTCGGGCAATTGACGGCGCGGCTGGCGACATTGCGGGAAATGTCCATTGCCCTGACGGCGCAATTGGTCGCAGGCGCCAGCCCGGTGCAGGAAGCCGCCTTATACAAGGATCTCGGCACCACATTCGAACAATCCGTGCCGGCGCGCATCGCGGAGCGGCTGGCCACCGATGCCGCGCCGGAATTGCAGGCGACGCTGGATTATCTGCAGCAATTGTCGCCGGTATTTTCCCTGCGCGGCGGCACGCGGGAAATTCTGCGCGGCATGATTGCGCGCGGGTTGGGGTTGCGCTGATGTTTCTCGAAGCTTTCACACAGATCCTGGATGCGCATTGCCCGTCGGCGCTGGTGCGCGCCGCCGAAACCGATGTAGAGGCCGCGGCGCCGCTGGCGGCGGCCATTGCCGAGGCCGGCTTCGAGCGAATCCTGCTGCCCGAGGACGTGGATGGCGCCGGCCTGTCGCTGGCGGAATTCGCGCCGCTGGTGATGGCTTGCGGGCGCACGCTCTGCCCGGTGGATTTGCCCGAAAATGCCGTGGCCCTGATGCTTGGAATCGAGGCTGTGGCGCTGCCGGAAATGGTGCGCGCCGCCCTGCTCGCCGCGCGCATGGCCGGCGCCATCGAGAAGCTGCTGGACATGACCATCGAGCATGTCACCACGCGACAGCAATTTGGCCGGCCGCTGGGCAATTTTCAGGCCATTCAACAGCAACTGGCGCAATTCGCCGAAGAAGCCGCCGCCGCGCGTCTCGCTGCCTGCATTGGCTTTGGCGGGGCGGAATTCACCATCGCGCGCAGCGCCACCGCCAAGCTGCGCTGCAACGAAGCCGCCGGCTTTGCCGCCGCCACCGCGCACCAGCTGCACGGCGCCATTGGCGCCACCGCGGAATATGACCTGCAGCTTTACAGCCGCGCGCTCTGGCGCTGGCAGCGGATGGCGGGCACCAGCACGGACTGGGCGGCGCGGCTAGGTCGCGATCGCCTGCAGCGGGGCGGCGCCATTCTGCCCTATATCCAGCAAAATCTTGAAACCGGAGAGAGCGCATGAGCAAATTCGCGGATCTGCCCGTCATGGGCAAGGGCCAGAACTGGGAGGATCTGACCACCGGCATGGCCGGGCGTACCCTGCGCCGGACCATCACCGAAACGGATCTGGTCAGTTTCATCGGCGTGACCGGCATGCTGGAAGCGATTTTCATTGATGCCGATTACCCGGGCAAGGCCATTCCCGGCCGACTGGTGCCGGGCGCGCTGACGCAATGTCTGATCGAAGGGCTGCTGTTCCAGACGGTCATTCAGGGCGTCGGGCTGGCCATGCTGGAAATGACGACAAAGGCGCTGGCGCCGGTGCGGGTGGGCGATACCATCTGGGCGACGCTCGAAATTCTCGACATCAAGCCGACGTCGAAAAACAACCGCGCCATCGTGACCTCCGAAATCATGGTCTATAATCAGGACGAAACCGCAGTGCTCAGCTATACTGTCAAGCGCATGGTTGCCGGCCGCCATTGATTCCATTTACAATATCGTGCCGGTCTGCCGCCCGCCGGCGGCAGACCGGCACGACAGGAAAGCCTGCTCATGAAAAGCCCGCCTCCACCTCCTGAAATCCTCACCGTGCATGGCCGACGCGTCTGCTGCGACGGCGATCAGGGCGCGCTTGGCCATCCGCGTATCTGGCTGCAGATCGATGCGCGCGATTATGTCGATTGTCCCTATTGCGACCGGCGCTATGTGCTGGCGCAAGACGCCCGGGACTGACCTGCCTGCAACCCGCCGTCAGCTGCTGTGTCGTCGTGGCCACATGGCCACGCGGTAAAGATAGATACCAAGGCAGATGATCAGCACTGTCGTCGACACCGGGCCCAGCACACGCTCGATTTCGGTAAAGCGATTGCCGAGGTAATAACCAGCCAGCGTCAGCCCGGCGGTCCAGGCAAATGTGCCGATCGTCGAAAAGATGATGAAGCGGCGCAGGTTCATGCGCACCAGCCCGGCCGGGACGGAAATCAGCGTGCGGATGGTCGGGATCGCCCGGCCGATGCAGACGATGCCGCTGCCATAACGGTCAAACAGCCAGCGGCCGCGGGCGATTTCCTGCGAATCGATGGTGAACAGCCGGCCATGGCGGATGAGGAAGTTTTCAAAGCGTTCGGTGCCCAGTTTCCAGGCCAGCCAGAACCAGAACAGATTGCCGCACATGGCACCCGCCGTGCCCGCCACCATCATCAACAGCAGCGAAACTTCCGACTGGGCGGCGTGCACCCCGGCCAGCGGCATGATGACTTCGGAAGGGATGGGCGGGAACACCGTCTCCAGAAGCATCAGCAGGGCGACTGCGAAATAGCCGCCATTTTCGATCAGTTGACCAATCCAGTCCATGCAATACTCGGATAATCAGGCCCCGGCCCGCGGCGGCGAAATTCAGGCGGCGCGATGCCTGGCTTCCACCTTCTGCCAGAAAATGGCCGGGATGTTGCTGTTGTTGAACCGGTCGATCGCGACAATGCCGGTTGGTGAAGTCACGTTGATTTCCGTGAGCTTGTCGGCAATCACATCGACACCGACAAACATCAAGCCCTGACGCTGCAATTCCGGCTGCAATCGGGCACAGATCACCTGTTCCTGCGCCGTCAGTTCGGTGGCCTGCGCCGATCCGCCGACCGCCAGATTGGCGCGCATTTCGCCCGCCCCCGGCAAGCGGTTGACGGCACCCACCGGCTCGCCATCGATGAGGACGATGCGCTTGTCGCCATGGACGATGCCGGGCAGGAACGCCTGCACGATAAAGGGTTCGCGCCAGACCTCGCCGAACAATTCCGTCAATGGGCCGATATTGGTGTCATCGCCGCGCAGATGGAAAATCGCGCCGCCGGCAAAGCCATAGAGCGGCTTAACCACCACTTCGCCATGCTGTTCGCGAAAGCGCAGCGCCTGTTGCAGCGAGCGGGTGATGAGAGTCGGCGGCATCAGATCGGCGTAATTGAGAACGAACAGCTTTTCCGGCGCATTGCGCACCGCGGCCGGGTCGTTCACCACCTGCACCCCGGCCTGCTGCACTTGTTCGAGCAGATGCGTCGCGGTGATATAGGCGAGATCAAAGGGCGGGTCCTGCCGCATGAGGACGACATCGACCTCGGCGGCAAGTTCCAGCGCGGTTTCCTCCGACAGCCAGCGGAACCAGGGCACGCCGTCCGTATCCGGGCGCATCACTTCGACACGCCGGGCGCGGGCGAATATGCGGCTGTCGTTCCAGCTCAGCGCTTCCGGCTCGTAATGCCACAGGCTGTGCCCGCGCGCCTGCGCTTCCAGCATCAGCGCGAAGGTGGAATCGCCAGAAATGTGAATTCGTTGCAGCGGATCCATCTGCACGGCGACGCGGAGGGGCTTGACCATGCATCGCTGATAGGAGGGCGCCGGGCGCAACTCAAGTGTGCTGTTGCGGGGGCTGTGCCGCGGGTTTGGTCTAGCCGGCCAGAGTCTGCAGCGCTGCCCGGATCTGCCCGGCCATGCGCGGATTATGGGTGGTTTCGCTCATGGCGGCAAGCGAACGCCGCGCTGCCTGACGGTCGCCGGCATCGCGTTCCAGCCGCGCGCGTTCCCACCATAGCGCCGGTTCGCCGGGCGCCAGCGCTGTCAGCCTTTCATACAGAATCATGCGGCGGCCGCGGCCGGTTTCCGTGCGCGCCCGCGCCACTTGATTCATCACCAGCCGCACCAGCGTTTCGCGATTGTCCAGCAACACGGCCTGACGGGCGGTATTCTTGTCCGGGTGCTGCAACTGGCGGATGATCCGCCCTTCGGCAAAGGCATCGATCCAGATTCGGTCGGTGTCGCCGCCAATGGCCACCAGCACATGCCCCGGCAGCGACAGCGGCTGCGCCGTCCAGCCATGGCGGCGGGCGAGCGCGACATAGAGAATGGACAATGTCACCGGCAATGCCCGGCGGCGTTCCAGCAACGACAGGAAATCGGCATTGGCGGGGTTGTCATAATCCTGCCGGTCGCCGGTAAAGCCCTGGTCGCGCGCCAGCAGCCCGACCAGGGCGTCGGCGCGCGCCGCCGACCCTTGGGTGCCAGCGGGCAGCGCCGCCGCCAGTGCATCGAGGCGCTGCCGCGCTTCCGCCAGTTGCGGCCGGATGCGGTCGGCTGCCGCCAACGCCAGCGCGCCTTCGTCGAGCAGGATGTCGCTGTCATCCAGATAACCGATTTGGGCCAGTGGGTCCGTTGCGTTCATCTCCATGGCGTTTCTCTCTCCTGCACATTCACTATATGCCTCGGCCAGCGCCCGGGGGCCAGTGCAATGAGGTCGACTCGCGCCGAAATCGGCCGGCGACTGTGTGCCGAATGGGATGCTGCCAGATTCTCGGCAGCGCGGCGCAGCCGGCGCAACGCATCCGGATGCAAGGCCGTCAGCGCATCGTCCAGCGTGCGCCGCTGTTTCACTTCCACCACAGCGAGAATGTTACCGCGCCGGGCAATGATGTCCACTTCGATCATCGGCAGGCGCTGGCGCCGGCCGATGATGCGCCAGCCTTTCAGGCACAGCCACAGCATTGCCAGTTGTTCGGCGCGGCGGCCGCGCCGCTCGGCAGCGACATGGCCGGCGCGCCGGTTCATTCGGCGCGCAATTCCAGCGCCCGCGCATAGACCTGCGCCCGCGGCACCCCGAGCGCCGCCGACACGCTGGCGGCGGCGCGCCCGGCCGGCATGGTCCGCAGCGCTGCCCGCAAGGCGGTATCCAGCGCTTCGGCCGGGGCGGCCTCCGCCTCCGGCGGTCCGACCAGCAGCACGATTTCCCCCTTGATCGGCTGTGCGGCCAGCTGTGCCTGCAATGCGCTCAACCGGCCATGCAGATAGCTTTCGTGCAACTTGCTCAATTCGCGCAATATCGCCGCCTCGCGGTCGCCCAGCGCCTGCTGCAATGCAGCAACCGTTGCCGTGATTCGTTTCGCGCTTTCGTAAAAGATCAAAGTCGCCGGAATTCCCGTCAGGGCTGCGATCTGGCGGTCGCGCGCGGCGGCTTTCGCCGGCAGGAAACCGGCAAAGAAAAAGCGGTTGCCGGGCAATCCGGAAATGGACAGCGCCGCGATCGCCGCCGATGGGCCGGGCGCGGTGGTGACGGCAATGCCCTGTGCGCGGGCGCGGCGGACCAGTTCATGCCCCGGATCCGAAATCAGCGGCGTGCCGGCATCCGACACCAGCGCCACGGCTTCATGCCGCGCGCGCGCGAGGATCTGGTCCTCGGTGTCGGTGCTGCTGTGCTCGTGATAGCTGATCATCGGCCGGTCGCTGCCGGCGGCGCGCAGCAATTTTGCCGTCACCCGGGTGTCTTCGCAGGCAATGACATCGGCCGCGCGCAGCACTCGGGCGGCGCGCAACGTCAGATCCTCCAGGTTGCCGATCGGCCCGGCAACGATATAGAGACCGGGGGCAAGCCTGTGGCGGTCGGCAGCAGGCAGTCCGGATGATGGGATCGAAGTCAGACACATGCATATTCTTTGGGCACAGAGAAGCACAGGCGCAACCCGGGTTGCGACAGACATGACCGACAGGGCGGTCAGTCAGGGATTTGCCGCCCGGCTGCGGGCGCAATTGCCGGCTGCCGGAATACTGGCCTCGGTGCTGGCGGTGGCGGCCTGTGCGCCGCAGACCAAAGCCCCCATTGCGACACCGCCGCCGCCGACCGAAGCGCCGGCGCCGGAAAAACCAGCGGAAGTGGTCAACCGAATCGCAGTTCTGGTGCCGTTGTCGGGGACCAGTGCCCCGGTTGGAGTCAGCCTCGCCAATGCTGCGTCTCTCGCCCTTGTCGACACCCGCAAACAGGGCATCCGCATTTCCAGCTATGACACCGCGGCGCTGGGCGCCCGCGAAGCCGCCCGCCGCGCCATTGCCGATGGCGCCGGGCTCATTCTCGGGCCGCTGCTGGCGCAGGATGCGCAGGCGATCAAGACCGAAGCTGGCGCCAAGGGTATCACCATCCTCAGCTTTTCCAATGATTCCGGCATTGCCGGCGGCAATCTCTATGTGCTGGGCTTCCAGCCGGCACAGTCGGTCAGCCGCGTCGTCGAATATGCGTCGTCGCTTGGCATGCAGAAATTTGCCGGGCTGATGCCGGATGGCATCTACGGCCAGCGTTCGTCGGTGGCGTTCACCCGCGCGGTGGCCGCCAGCGGCGGCCAGGTCGTCGCTCTGTCCAATTTCGAGCGCAAGGGCTCGGCGCTGCCGGCGGCTGCGCGCAAGGTCGCTGGCGGCACCGTTGCAGCGCTGTCGGGCACCGAGCCGCGGGAAGCCCGTTTCGACGCCTTGCTGGTCGCCGACTCGGGCGCGGTCGCGGCGGCCTTTTCGCCGCAGCTGACGAAATTCGGCGCCCCGGCCGGCAGCTATCTGATGCTGGGGACCGAGCTTTGGGCGACCGAACCGGGCCTTGGCAAATCCGCCGCGCTGAAGGGCGCGGTCTTCGCCTCCGTCCCCAACACCCGCTTTCAGGGCATGGCCAGCCGCTATCGCGCGCGCTTTGGCGGCACGCCGTCCAGGCTCGCCAGCCTGTCTTATGATTCCGTGCTGCTGGCGGCTTCGGTTGCCGGCGAACGCTGGAAGCCCGGCACAATGTTCCCGAAGGCCGTTCTGGAGGATCCGCAGGGCTTTGCCGGGATCGATGGCATTTTCCGCTTTCGCGACAATATCGCTGACCGTGGCCTCGCCGTGCAGCAGGTCACGCCGGAAGGCTTTCAGACCGTCAGCCCCGCTCCCAGCCATTTCTGAGGCGGGCCGATCGGCGGGAGTCAGGCTTCAGGCCGGTGGCGCCAACCGGTCGAGCAATGGCCTGAGACCGCGCAGATCCTGCCCGGCAGCCAGCGCCTGCGCGATCACATCTTCCGGTGCTTCCCCGCGCCAGGCACTGGCCAGCGCCCACAGCATGGCCGAACGCCCGCCGGAATAGCAGAAGGCGAGAATTTTTCCGGCCGAATCCATCTGCGCGGCCAGCATTTCGATATCGCCCATGGTCGGCCCCATGCCGCCCACTGGAATGGCGCAATAACCGATTCCCGCAGCCTTGGCCGCTTGCGCGATTGCGGCACCTTCGGGCTGCCCCGGCGCTTCGCCATCGGGCCGGTTGTTGACGATCAGGTCAAAGCCGGCCGCGCGCAGCGCCGCCACATCCGCCGGGCGAATCTGGCCGGCAATGCTGTAGCTGTCGGTCAGCGCTGTGACCCGCATCAACCGCGCTTCAGATCCGGCGGCAGAATTTCGCTCTGCAACTGCTGCAGGAAATCGCCGAAATCCAGCACCTGCTGCTGCTTGTCGCCCAGCCGCCGCACGGCAACGCTGCCCTGCTCGGCTTCGCGCCGGCCAACCACCAGCAGGATCGGCACTTTCTGCACGCTGTGCTCGCGCACCTTGTAATTGATCTTTTCGTTCCTGAGATCGGCTTCGGCGCGCACGCCGGCGGCCTGCAAGCGTTCCACCAGGTCATTGGCATAATCATCGGCGTCCGACACGATGGTCGCGACAACCACCTGCACCGGCGCCAGCCACAGCGGGAAGCGGCCGGCATGATGCTCGATCAATATGCCGATGAAGCGTTCGAAGGTGCCCAATATCGCCCGATGCAGCATGACCGGGCGGTGGCGTTCGCCATCCTCGCCGACATAGCTGGCGTCCAGCCGCTCCGGCAGCACGGTATCGGCCTGGATGGTGCCGACCTGCCAGTCACGGCCAATGGCGTCCGTTAGATGGAATTCCAGCTTGGGGGCGTAAAACGCGCCTTCGCCGGGCAGTTCGGCCCAGCCATATTCCGCCGTGTTGCGGCCGACCCGGGCGACGGCCTCGCGCAGGATCTGTTCGCCATGGTCCCACAT
>CAZIAA010000031.1:0-9967 GCA_964537365.1 uncultured Sandaracinobacter sp. | reverse complement strand
CGAAGACCGATCTTGTCGTGGCCGGGACAGAAGCCGGATCAAAACTTGCCCGCGCGGAAAAGCTGGGCGTGCGGGTGCTGTCGGAAGCGGAATGGCTGGCGCTGTTGCAGGCTGCGGAAGATTCAAGGTGAAGGGCTGATTGCAGGGATTGAATATCCTGTCAGGATAGTCTGTTGTGGAATTCAGCTCATTTTCTGCAGCAACAGGGTCGGCCATTCCGGGTGGCGCGATTGCCGCACCAGCCGCAGGCCATGGTGGCGGTAGGTGGCAATGAGGCATTGCGCCTGCGGCCGCAGCAGTCCAGCCAGCAGCAGATGGCCGCCACGCCCGAGCATGGAACTGAGCGACGGCGCCAGCGCCCGCAGCGGCCCGGCCAGAATATTGGCAAAGATGAAATCATAAGGCGCCCGCCGGGCAATTAGCGAATGCTGCACGCCAGCCGCGGTCAGAAAGGCAATGGCGCCTCTGCCATGGCCGACCGGCGCGGCATTCAGGCCGGCGTTCTGCGCTGCCACCCGCACGGCGATGGGGTCGATGTCCGATGCCGTGATCCGGGCCTTGGGGAACAGTTTGCGGGCGGCGATGGCGAGCACGCCGGCCCCGGTTCCGACATCCAGAATATTGTGCTTGGATAATCTCTTGGCAACTTCTGTTGCCGTTCGCAGACAACCGGCTGTGGTGGCGTGCTGGCCGGTGCCGAAGGCCAGACCGGCATCGATGCGGATCGGCCATTGCCCGGGCCGGGCGCTGTTGCGCCAGTCGCCGGTATGGAGATGGATGCGGCCGATGTCGATCGGCTCCAGCCCGGCCTGAGACAGCGTGACCCAGTCGGTTTCCGGCAGGGCTTCCACGCGGGGTTCGGCCATGGCGGACGGCGCCAGTTGCCGCAACTGCAGCAGCAGTTGCGGGTCCGGGGCGCCGCTGCAATATAGTTGCAATTCCCAGCCACTGGCGGTTTCCGCCGCCGACAGAACCGGCGGCGACTCGAATGCGCCGAACGGATCCTCAAGCGCCATGGCACGGTCGGCTTCCGTCCGGGTGCAGGGGATGCTGACGACCGTATCCACGCTGATTTGCAATTCTTTCTCTGATCCGGTTCACGCCCGTCCGGCCGGATTTCCGCCTTTGCACAAGATCCTGTGCAATACTGGCTTTGTCTGCATTGTCGACCATGTGGTGGCGGCAACTGCCGGCAACAACAGGCGAAGGCGAAACAGTCGGCGAATATTGCGAATGATTTGCAAACATCGCATTGACGCCATGTCCGGAGCGCATGGCTAATATGGCAATTTTGCGGATTTGCCGATAATGTCGCGTCGATCAGTTGCAACGGCGCGGATTTTCCGCTCTATGCTGCTGCCGGCATAGACAAATAAGCAGAAAGAGGGGCGACCTCGATGTTGAAAACAGGAGAGGGTCATGGCTGACAAGATGCCGCTTTCGCCACATCTGTCCATCTGGAAATGGCGGATATCCATGGCGACGTCGATCACGCACCGGATTACCGGCAATGGTCTGGCTTTTGTGGGAACAGTGATTTTTGCCTGGTGGCTGGTCGCTGCGGCCACATCGGACGCGGCCTATGCGACATTCCTGTCCGTCGCCGGCAGCCCCATTGGCTGGATCGTCTGGGTTGGCCTGAGCTGGTTCGCATTCCAGCATCTGCTGTCGGGGCTGCGCCACCTGCTGATGGATTCGGGCTGGGGCTACAGCATTCCGGCGTCGTCGCGTTCGGCACTCTGGGTCTGGCTGGGCGCGGTCGTGTTGACGGTCGTCTTCTGGGCCCTGTTCTTTCTTACCCGGCCGGGAGCGTTCTGATGGCAAGCAATTCCGAAACCGCGTCGGGCCTGCGGCGGCGCTTCAACAGTTCTTCCGACATGAAGCGGGCGCGCGGCCTGGGTTCCGCCAAAAGCGGCGTGCAGCATTGGTGGCTGCAACGGGTGACGGCGGCCGGCAATGCCGTTCTGGCGGTTTGGTTCCTCGCCTCCATCCTGTTGCTGCCCGCTTATGACCGGGTGACGGTGGTGTCCTGGATTGCGTCGCCGCTGACAGCGGTGCCGCTGCTGTTGCTGATCCTGTCGGTGTTCTGGCATCTGCGGCTGGGCGTGCAGGTCATGATCGAGGATTATGTTCACGCTGAAGGGCTGAAGCTGATGTCCTTCATCGCACTCAATTTTTTCGTTTTCCTGGTAGCAGCCGCGGCCGCCTTCTCGGTGCTCACCATTGCATTTGGAGGCTTTCGTGCCTGAGGCCTATAAGATTATCGATCATGTTTATGATGCTGTCGTCGTCGGAGCTGGCGGGGCCGGCCTCAGGGCGACGATGGGGCTGGCCGGGGCAGGGCTGAAGACCGCCTGTATCACCAAGGTGTTCCCGACCCGCAGCCACACCGTTGCCGCCCAGGGCGGCATTGCCGCCAGCCTCGGCAATATGGGGCCGGACCACTGGACCTGGCATATGTATGACACCGTCAAGGGCTCGGACTGGCTGGGCGATCAGGACGCGATCGAATATATGGTGCGCGAAGCGCCGGCGGCTGTCTTTGAACTGGAACATGCCGGCATGCCGTTCAGCCGCACGCCGGAAGGCAAGATCTACCAGCGGCCTTTTGGCGGCATGATGCAGAACATGGGTGAAGGGCCTGCCGCCCAGCGCACCTGTGCCGCTGCCGACCGCACCGGCCATGCCATGCTGCACACGCTCTATCAGCAGAGCCTGCGCTATGATACGGATTTCTATATCGAATATTTTGCCATCGACCTCATCATGGAAAATGGCGAATGCCGGGGCGTGGTTGCGATTTCGCTGGAAGATGGCTCGATCCACCGCTTCAGTTCGCATGCAACCGTGCTTGCAACCGGCGGCTATGGCCGCATTTTCCAATCCTGCACTTCGGCGCATACCTGCACCGGCGACGGCGGCGGCATGGTGCTGCGCGCCGGGCTTGCCGTGCAGGACATGGAATTCACTCAATTCCACCCCACCGGCATCTATGGCGCGGGCGTGCTGATCACCGAAGGCGCGCGCGGCGAAGGCGGTTATCTGACCAACTCCGAAGGCGAGCGCTTCATGGAGCGTTACGCACCTTCGGCCAAGGATCTGGCCAGCCGCGATGTGGTGGCGCGCGCCATGGCCATTGAAATCCGCGAAGGTCGCGGGGTAGGCGCCAACAAGGACCATATCCACCTTCACCTCGACCATATCGACCCGGCGATCCTGCATGAACGGCTGCCCGGAATCACCGAAAGCGGCAAGATCTTCGCGGGTGTCGATCTGACCAAGGCGCCGCTGCCGGTGGTGCCGACGGCGCATTATTGCATGGGCGGCATTCCCACCAATTACCATGGCGAAGTCGTGCAATTGCGCGATGGCAATCCCGATTATGTCGTGCCGGGGCTGTTCGCGGTTGGCGAAGCCGGCTGTGTGTCGGTGCATGGCGCCAATCGTCTGGGCTCCAACAGTCTTATCGACCTGGTGGTGTTCGGCCGCGCCACAGCGCATCGCATTGCCGATATCGTCAAGCCGCATTCAGCGCACAAGCCGCTGCCGAAGGATTCCGCTGATCTGTCGCTGAGCCGGCTCGATCATTTCCGCCACGCCAATGGCAGCACGCCGACCTCGGAAATCCGCGAGAAGATGCAGCGCACCATGCAGAAGCATTGTCTGGTGTTCCGCACCGATGAGTTGATGCAGGAAGGCGCAAAAGAACTGGACCAGGATTATGCCCTGATGCAGGACATTCATGTGACCGACCGCTCGCTGGTCTGGAACAGCGACCTGATCGAGACGCTGGAGCTGGATAATCTGATTGGTCTCGCGCAATGCACCATGCGCAGCGCGCTCAACCGCAAGGAAAGCCGCGGGGCGCATGCGCATGAGGATTATCCCAACCGCGATGACGAAAACTGGATGAAGCATACCGTCATCAAGTTTGAAGGCTGGGGTGGTCATGGCGGTAAATCCAGCATCGATTACCGGCCGGTGCACAGCTACACGCTGACCGACGAGATCGAGTATATCGTTCCGAAGGCGCGGGTTTACTAGGATACGGGTGTATTAAGGAGGCTGACGGTGACTGAATTCGCACTTCCGGCAAACAGCAAGATCTCCGGCAAGGGCAGGACCTATCCGGCACCCGAAGGGGCGACGCGGGTGAAGAAATTCCGCGTTTATCGCTGGTCCCCCGATGACGGGGAAAATCCGCGCTACGACACTTATGAGCTCGATCTGGATGATTGCGGGCCGATGGTTCTGGACGCGCTCATCAAGATCAAATCGCAGCATGATTCCTCGCTGACGTTCCGGCGTTCGTGCCGGGAAGGTGTCTGCGGGTCCTGCGCCATGAACATCGATGGCACCAACACGCTGGCCTGCACCAAAGCCATTGACGAGATCAAGGGCGAGGTGCGGATCAACCCGCTGCCGCATATGCATGTGGTCAAGGATCTGGTTCCTGACTTCAGCCATTTCTATGCGCAATACGCCTCGATCAAGCCCTGGCTGCAGACCGAAACGCCGGAACCGGCGATGAAGGAACGCATCCAGTCACCGGAAGACCGGGCGCAGCTGGATGGCTTTTACGAATGCATATTGTGTGGTTGCTGCAGCGCGGCCTGTCCGAGCTATTGGTGGAACAGCGACCGCTATCTGGGCCCGGCGATCCTGCTGCAGGCCTATCGCTGGCTGGTCGACAGCCGTGATGAACATACCGGCGAACGGCTGGATTTCCTGGAGGATCCGTTCCGCCTGTATCGTTGCCATACCATCATGAACTGCACCAATGTGTGCCCGAAGGGGCTGAATCCAGCCAAGGCGATTGCCGAAATCAAGAAAATGATGGTGGAGCGCGCGATCTGAACTGGTGTCGCGCACAATCCGTTGCTCTGGCTGCCGTCACGCTGCTGGTAGCGGGTTGTGCGACACGAACAACAGAGCAGGCGCCGGTTGCACCTGAGGCACCGGCGGCTGTGGCGCTGTCGCCCATCCACCAAGGCCTGAGCAATATCGAAGCGCTATGGCATGTGCGTGCCGGGCTGAATGTGGCGGCGCTCAGCTGTTCCGGCTATGTCGGCAATGAGATCGTCAGCAATTACAATGCTTTTCTGAAGGTGCAGCAAGCGCCGCTGGCGGCCGCCTATCGCCAGCAGTCCGACCGTTACGCGGCGCATGGCGGCAATTGGCAGCGCGCGTTTGATACCGATATGACGAAGCTTTACAACCACTTCGCAGCACCCGATGCACAGCCGGAATTCTGCCGGCTGGCGGCTGGCGAAGTGAAGCGCGCGCTGGCCGCGCCGGCCGACGACGACCTGGACTGGGCCGGAGCGATGCTGGCGCGGCTCGATCGGCCGTTCGTGGCGCCGGCGCCGGCGTTGGGCGTGCAATCCTTCGCTGCATTTGCGCCGCCGCAACGCGCCAGCGGCAAGGCGGTGCCGGCCGCCGCCAGCGCCGACAGGAACTTTGCCTGGCGCATTCAACTCGGGGCCTTTGGCAGCCGCGCCAATGCCGAACGCGCCTGGGCCAGCGTGCGCGGCCGCAGCGCTGTGCTGGGGCGCATGAACGCGCATTACGAACCCGTGCCGGGCCGGCCGCTGACACGGCTGCAGGTGACCAATGTGCAAAGCCGCAGCCATGCCATTCAGCTATGTGCACAGGCCGCCGCCGCGGGCTTCGACTGTTTCCCCGTGCGCCGGGACTGAGCGCCGGCACAAAAGCGCTTGCGGTCAGGGGACGCGCTCGCTAGGCCGGGCGGCATGGCAGCAGTATTGGTGGAAGAGGGCCCGTGGAAGGGCTGGCGTGCCTGGCACGCGCGTCCGGAAGGGCGCTTCGTCGATGGCATGGGGGATGTTTTCTATCGCTATGATCCGCCGGAAGTGCGCGCTGCGATTGAAACCGCGCATAGACATGCCAATGGCCTGGGCTATCTGCATGGCGGTTTCCTGATGGCGTTCGTGGATGTGGCGATGATGGCGGTCGCCCGCGCGGCGCTGGAGCTTCCAGCCGCCGTGACGCTCAACAGTTCGGTCGATTTTCTCGGGCCGGGCACCATCGGCAAGCCGCTGTATTCCACCGGCCGGATCGTCAAGGAAACCGGCAAGCTGGTCTGGGTGGCCGGTCTGCTGACCCAGGACGATGGCGAAAGCGTCGTTTGCCAGTGGCATGGCATGCTGCGCAAGGTGTCGAGAAGGCGATAGCGGCGACAGCCATTGAGCAGAATTACAGCAGCCTATGAAGCGCTTGTGCGTTCGGGGGAATTGCGCCCGGACGCCGCCCAGCGTGCCATTGCCGAGCGTCTGGACCGGCTGGCGACGGCTCTGCAACGGCCACCGCGCCGGGAAGGCCTGATTGCGCACCTGTTTGGCGGTCGAAAGGGCCCGCCGGCACCGCGCGGGCTCTATCTCTGGGGCGGGGTCGGGCGTGGCAAATCCATGCTGATGGATCTGTTCTTCGAGCATGTGGCGGTGACACCGCGCAAGCGCATCCATTTTCACCAGTTCATGCTGGAGACGCATGCGCGGATATTCCAGGCGCGACAGCAGCACCCGGGCGATCCGATTCCGATCGTGGCCGGGCAATGGGCGGATGAAGCGCGCTTGCTGTGTTTCGATGAACTGCACGTCACCAATATCGCCGATGCCATGGTGCTGTCGCGGCTGTTCACGGCGCTGTTTGCCAGCGGCGTGACGGTGGTGACCACGTCCAACCGCATTCCGGACGATCTTTACAAGGATGGTCTCAACCGCGATCTGTTCCTGCCTTTCATCGATGTGCTGAAACAGCATGTCGATGTGGTGCCGCTGGACGGGCCGGTGGATTATCGCCTCGACCGCATGGGCGGCATGCCGACCTATTACACTCCCAACGGCCCGGAAGCGACGCGGGCGCTGTCGGAACTGTTTTTCCGGCTGACGGATTTTCCGGTCGAGGATCGCGCCAATGTGCCCACGGCCGAACTCGATGTCGGTGGCGGCCGCAGCCTGCACGTGCCGAAATCGCTGAAGGGGGTGGCGGTGTTCTCATTTCGGCGTCTCTGTGGCGAAGCGCGGGGCGCGGCCGATTATCTGGCGGTGGCGCGCGAATATCACACTGTCATTCTGGTTGGTGTGCCGAAAATGGGGCCGGAAAAGCGCAATGAAGCTTCGCGTTTCGTAACGCTCATTGATGCCTTGTATGAATGGCGCTGCAAATTGCTGATTGCCGCCGATGCGCCGCCCGCGGAATTATACCAGCAGGGCACCGGCCGCTTTGAATTCGAACGCACGGTGTCGCGATTGATGGAAATGCAATCGGCGGATTATCTCGCCGAAGGCCATGGCTTGCGCAGTTGAGGGACTGCGCCTTTTATTTGACTGCCAGTTGTGGCGGTGCGATAGGTCCGCGGCAGAGGCGAGAGTCGCGCAGCTGAAGCGCGTGAGGAGAGGTCGATGGCAGAATATCAAACCGTCATTCGCGGCGGCATGGTGGTGGACGGAACCGGGGCTGCGCCCATGCTGGCGGATGTGGCGATCGCTGATGGTCGTATTGCCGCCATCGGTCCCGATCTGCCCGGTCGCGGACATCAGGAGATCGACGCCAGCGGTCGGCTGGTCACGCCTGGTTTCGTCGACATCCACACCCATTATGACGGCCAGGCAAGTTGGGATCAGCACCTCACACCGTCCTCCTATCATGGCGTGACCACGGCGGTGATGGGCAATTGCGGCGTCGGCTTTGCCCCCTGTCACCGGACGGACGAGGATCGCGAAGGCATGATCCGGCTGATGGAAGGAGTGGAGGATATTCCGCATCCGGTGCTGACCGAAGGGCTGCCCTGGGCGTGGGAGAGTTTTCCGGAATTCCTGGATTTCCTGGAGGACAGGCGCTTTGACATGGATATTCTGGCCTATGTCCCGCATGCCGCGCTGCGCGTTTATGTGATGGGCGCGCGTGGGGTCAATCGGGAACCGGCAAATGATGCCGATATTGCCATGATGTGTCGTCTGCTGGGCGAGGCGCTGGACCATGGCGCGCTCGGCATTGCCACATCAGGCACCTTGCTGCACCGTTCCAGCGACGGGCAGGCGATTCCGACCTTTGGCGCTGCACAGACCGAGCTTCTGGCATTGGCGCAGGTATTGCGGGACAAGGGCAAGGGCGTATTCCAGATCGTCGAAGATATCGGACTGCCGGACGCCACATTGCAGAATGTGCGCGACATTGCCCGGCAATCCGGGCGGCCGGTAACATTTTCGCTGGGCGTCGCAAATGAAGGTGCACCGAATTATTCACGGCTGCTGACGGAACTGGCCGAGGCCAATGCCGAGGGGCTGGTGGTAAAAGGGCAGGTCATGCCGCGCGCGATCGGCATGCTTCTGGGGGTCGAACTTACGCTCAATCCGTTTTACACGACGGCGACTTATCGGCAGATTGCCGACCTGTCCCTGTCGGAACGGCTGCAGCGCATGCGCCAGCCGGAGGTGCGTGCCGCCATACTGAGTGAAGCGCCCGATCGGGCGCCGGCGCTGATGCTGGGGCGGCTGGTGCGCAATTTCCGGCATATGTTCCAGCTGGGCGATGTGCCCGATTACGAGCAGCCGCCCGAGCGCAGCATCGCCGGCCGGGCCGAACGGGCCGGGGTGACGCCGGAAGAATATGCCTATGACGTGCTGGTCGAAGGCGAAAGCGGCGGCAAGCTCTATCTGGCGATGGCAAATCTGGTCGGAGGCAATCTCGATGTGGTGGGGGAAATCCTGTCGCATCCGGATATGGTGCTGGGGCTGGGCGATGGCGGCGCGCATGTGGCGACCATCTGCGACGCCAGCTATTCGACTTATGCGTTGGCGCACTGGGCGCGCGATCGGGCCCGTGGCCGCAAGAGCGTTGCCGATGTGGTGCACCGCATGACTGGCGCAACCGCGGCAATCATTGGCCTGACGGACCGCGGCATATTGCAACCGGGCTTGCGCGCCGACATCAATGTCATCGACCATGACGGGCTGACGCTGCTGGCGCCGGAAGTGCATTATGATCTGCCGGCGGGCGGGCGGCGGCTGATTCAGAAAGCGCGCGGCTATGAACTCACCATGGTTGCGGGCGAAATCGTCAGCCGGCAGGGCGAATTGACCGGGGCATTGCCTGGACGGCTGGTGCGCGCGGCCTGAATCCGGCCGCTGCGCGACAGGGGTGCGGCGAAAGAACGCCATGGTTCGGGCAAATGTCATTGAAATTTGCCGCCGGGTGCGGAATTGGTGCTTAAAATGGCTGTCCGAGGCAGTCTCGGGGTCAGTATTGATCATCGCCGGTTGACGGTAGGGAAAGCGCGGGTCTATCGCAGGCCGCACGCATCCGCGGCAGATTCAGCTAACTGGTAAGAGGAAGTCCATGGCTCGCAAAAAGATTGCCCTGATTGGCGCTGGCATGATCGGGGGCACGCTCGCCCATCTCGTCAGTCTGAAGGAATTGGGCGATGTGGTGCTGTTCGACATCGTCGATGGCGTGCCACAGGGAAAAGCGCTCGATCTGGCCGAAGCCACGCCGGTGGCGGGGGTGGATGCGCAGCTGAAGGGCACCAATGACTATGCCGATATCGCCGGTGCCGATGTCTGCATCGTCACCGCCGGATCCCCGCGCAAGCCGGGCATGAGCCGCGACGATCTGCTTGGAATCAATCTGAAGGTCATGAAGGCGGTCGGCGAAGGCATTCGCACCCATGCGCCCGATGCCTTCGTCATCTGCATCACCAATCCGCTGGATGCCATGGTCTGGGCCTTGCGGGAATTTTCCGGATTGCCGCACAACAAGGTGGTCGGCATGGCCGGGGTGCTCGATTCCGCCCGCTTCCGGCATTTCCTCGCTGAAGAATTCGATGTCTCGGTGAAGGATGTGACTGCTTTCGTACTGGGCGGCCATGGCGATACGATGGTGCCGGTCGTCGAATATTCGACCGTCGCTGGAATTCCGATCCCCGACCTCATCAAGATGGGCTGGT
>CAZIAA010000030.1:0-9973 GCA_964537365.1 uncultured Sandaracinobacter sp. | reverse complement strand
CGCCTGCCAGCCGGCAAAGCCAGGCACGGCCTCCAGTTCCGGCAGATAGCGGGCATTCTGCGCCGCCACCCAGTCCAGCGCCTGTTCACCAGTGACTTCTTCCAGCCACAGATTGGGATCGGCTTCTGCCGCCGGCTCAGCCATCAATGTCGCCGCCGAGCAGAAGCAGACTGCTGCAATCGCAGCCGCGCGCCAGCCGTTCACACAAGAGCAGGGGTCAGATCGGTGGCACGACCTTCGGCAATGGCCAGCATGCGATCCAGCGGAATCTGCGCCTTGGCGCGGATGTCTTCCGGAATGGTGATTTCATTGCTGCCGTCGCGCAGCACCCGATACAGTTTTTCGATCGTATTGAGCGCCATGAACGGGCACATATTGCAGGCGCAATTGCCATCCGCCCCGGGCGCGCCAATGAAGGTCTTGTGCGGCGCGTGTTTTTCCATCTGGTGGATGATGTGCGGTTCGGTCGCAATGATGATGGTGTCCGCCGGCGACGACAATGCAAATTCAAGGATCTTGCTGGTCGAACCGACGACATCGGCATGATCGAGAATATGCGGCGGGCATTCCGGATGCGCTGCAATCGGCGCATCGGGATATTGCACCCGAAGCTTCAGCAATTCGGTTTCGCTGAAGGCTTCATGGACGATGCAGACTCCATCCCACAGCAGCATCGGCCGCCCGGTCTTGCGCGACAGCCAGGACCCGAGATGCTTGTCCGGGGCGAAAATCACCTTCTGCTCCGGCGGCAGTGCATTCAGGATCTTCTCCGCCGATGAAGATGTAACGATGATGTCGGAATGGGCTTTGACCGCAGCCGAACAATTGATGTAGGTCAGCGACAGATGGTCGGGATGGGCGGCGCGAAAGGCAGCGAATTCGTCCGGCGGGCAACTGTCTTCCAGGCTGCAACCGGCATGCATGTCGGGAATGATGACACGTTTTTGCGGACTGAGGATCTTCGCCACTTCGGCCATGAAGCGCACGCCGCAAAACACGATGGTATCGGCATCGGTGCCGGCCGCCTTTTTCGACAGTTCCAGCGAATCGCCGACGAAATCCGCCAGATCCTGAATCTCCGGCTCTTGATAGTAATGCGCCAGAATGACGGCGTTGCGTTCCTTGCGCAGCCGCTGGATCTCCGCGATATAGTCAACCCGCTCTAGGGTATCGGCAACTCTTGCATCCACTGGTCCGCCTCCTGCAAAGTGGCACCTGGAAACATCCATATAGGGATAGAATCGATGAGTGACGAGGGCTTGAAGCATATTGCCGCGGCCGAGGGCAAGGCCGCAGAAGTGGACGGCATCGACGCCGGCACGCCGACCCGGCCGATCGCCCGCGTCGGCGTCATCGGCGCCGGCACCATGGGCGGCGGTATTGCGATGAATTTCGCCAATGTCGGAATCCCGGTCACCATCGTCGAACGCGCGCAATCCGCCCTGCAGCATGGCCTCGATGTCATCCGGCGGAATTATGAACGATCCGCCAAGCGCGGCCGGATGACATCGGCGGACGCAGAGACACGCATGGCGCTGCTGCGCGGCAGTCTCGATATGCGCGATCTTGGCGATTGCGATCTGGTGATCGAGGCAGTGTTCGAAGATATGGATGTCAAACAGGCGGTGTTTCGTGCCCTCGATGCCATTGCCCGCAAAGGCGCCATTCTGGCGTCCAACACCAGCTATCTGAACATCGACGAAATCGCCGCCGTCACCCGGCGGCCGCAGGACGTGCTGGGCATGCACTTCTTTTCGCCCGCCAATGTCATGAAATTGCTGGAAGTGGTGCGCGGCGCCAGAACCGCGCCCGATGTGCTGAAAACCGCCATGGCCATTGGCGGCAGGATCGGCAAGATCGCCGTCGTCGCCGGGGTCTGCCACGGCTTCATCGGCAACCGCATGCTGGCCACCCGCCAGCAGGCCGCCAATGCCATGCTGCTGGAAGGCGCCATGCCCTGGGATATCGACAAGGTGCTGACCGATTTCGGCTTTCCCATGGGACCATTCCAGATGTCGGACCTCGCCGGGCTCGACATCGGCTGGTCGCGCGCAACTTCCAAAGGCGAGACTTTGCGCGAACGGCTGTGCGAAATGGACCGGCGCGGGCAGAAAACCGGTGCCGGTTTTTACGATTACGGCCCCGACCGCAGCCGCACACCATCCCCCGTCGTCGAACAGCTGATCCGCGATTTCGTGCGCGAAAAGGGCGGCCAGACCCGCAGTCTCGATCGCGACGAGATCTTCCGCCGTCTGATCGACCCGATGGTGGCCGAAGGCCGCAAGATTCTGGACGAAGGCATCGCCCAGCGCGCCAGCGATATCGATGTGGTCTGGGTGAACGGCTATGGCTGGCCGCGCGCCACTGGTGGGATCATGTATTGGGCGGGGATCCGTTGACGCTGATCCCCAACGCCCACTGGCTCAGCGGTAGAAGATGTGCCGCCCGACCGTGGCCAGACGCTGCAGCTTCCAGCCGGGGCTGACCCTTGTGGCGTGAAAATGCGTCGCATCCGGCACCACTTCCGGCCAGCTGTTGGAAACCGCAATCAGGGCAATGGCCTTGGCCGTCTGCCACTGGGCATTGGCGGCGGGCGCCGAGATCTCGCCGTTCCGGACAAAGCTGAACTGTTTGGGTGCTGTCACCACAGAGCAGATGCTCTGGCCGAAACGGCCATCGCCAAGCCGGTTGAGGACCACCTGTGCCACCGCCAGTTGTCCGCTCAGCGGCTCGCCTTTCGATTCATAATAGACTGTGGTGGCAAGGCAGCGGGTCTCGGTATCGAGCGGGGAATCGCTGATCGCCTTCACATCCTGCACCAGCTCCGAAAGGCTGTCCGCCTCGGGCATGACCAGTCCCAGATCGGGCGCTGCGAATTCCGTCATTTCGGCCGGGAGCGGCACCAGTGCCGGTGCGGCTGGCGCCAGCCTTGGCGTGGTATCCACGATTTCCGCAATCGCCAGACTGGCCATGGGGGCCTGGCCGGCGGCTGCAAGCAGCAGGGCGGCCCCCACAAATGCCGGAATTCGAAACCGATTACGCATCAAAAACTCGTCGTTCGCGGTTCATGGGGCTGCAGAAGCGGAGGCTGAGACCAAAAGCTCTTGGCAATAATCAGCGCCGGATTTCCACGCGAACCACGCGCATCAGACAGGCTGTCTGGCCCACAAACAGCCATGCGCCGCACCTCGAAACGCCTGCCCATGTCGCCTGCGGAACGATCCACGGCAGGCAAAATCAGGCCGGCGGCAACACATGTTGCAGCGCACAAGCGCGGTCCTTTGGGTAGCGCGCCGGGCGCGGTCAATAAATTTCGGGGAATCCAGCGATGAACCGTTGCGGTGCCGCGATATCCAGTTCCACAACCCAGAGATCGGGATCGAATCGAGTCTGGCGCGCGATAAATCCAGCCACATCAGACTCGCCAACAGCCGCCAGCCGCCAGTGTGGCTCTCCATCAAGGTTCGGGATCTTCTCGAAAGCCCGGACTTCGCCGTCGGTTCGGGTCACCAGCAGCAGCGCCGAACCATAACGGCTGCCCTTGGCCAGCACCGTCACAAAGCCGCCAGCCGCCTGCACCTGCTTCTGCAACGCCCCGACCATCAGGCTGGCGGGCAGCTGCGGCTCAGCCATCCAGATAGCCAGGCAGGTCGCGCAAAAGAATGCGCGAACGCATGAAGGTGCCCTGCCCGCGCGCCACTTCCTCGCCTTCGTGGTCCAGCAGGCGGCTTTCGGCGATCAGCACGCGGCGCCGGCCGGATACCCATCTGCCTTCGGCGCGCAATGGCCCGGCCGTCAGCGGCCGGGTCAGGAACAGGTTGAATTGCGTCGTCAGCACGAAATGCTCCGCAACCACGGAATTGGCGGCATAAAAGGCGGCATCGTCCAGCATCTTGAAATAGATGGCGCCATGCGCCGCCCCCGCGGCGTGATACATGTCGGGGGTGACTGCAAAGCGGATTTCGGTGCGTCCAGGTTCGAGAAAGTGCAAGGTCGACGGAAACATCTGATTGACCGCGGCTGCCTTGTACAAGCGCTCCAGTCCCTGCAGATGCTGCCTGGTCGAATCCCCCCCCGGCATATCAGGCGGCAGCCTTCTCGCGGTCGGCAACCAGCGCCCACAGCGCCGCGGAGTCCGCCGCGCCGCGCAGTTTGCGCAGCATCGATTCCTCGCGCAGGGTGCGGCTGATAAGCGCCAGCGCCTTCAGATAATCGGCGCTGGCCCGGTCCGGCCCGATGAGCGCCACCAGCAGATCGACCGGCACGCCATCCATGGCCTGCCAGTCGACCGGATTCTGCAGCCGGAGGATTGCCACATGCATTCTGTCCACGCCGGCCAACCGGCCATGCGGAATGGCGGTGCCGCCGCCAAATCCAGTCGTTCCCAGCTGCTCGCGCTCACCCAGCACCCGGGCAATCTCCGGCGCCGGCACGCCGGTCGCCTCTGCAAGCAATTCACCAATTCGATCAAACGCCTGCTTGCGCGTGGTAATCCCGGACTCAAAGGAAATACGCCCAGACTCAAGCAGATTACGCAATTTCATTGTCCTCACCATTGTACCAGCCGCCGAGCCGCCGCTTCTCCTCGCAGCGGGCCGGCAGAACGCCTCACATCACATAAGAAAAATTCATGACCCTCGCATGAAAGCCCTTCCTGCCGGCAATCGCCGATCAGACATTGGGTTCCACCCAGCCGACATTCCCGTCGTCGCGCCGGTACACCATATTCAACGAACCAGTGCCGGAATTCTTAAACAGCAGTGCCGTGGTATTGCGCAGATCCAGCATCATCACCGCGTCCGAAACGCTGGCCTCGGGGATATCGACCTTCATTTCGGCAATGGTGAGCGGCGGTGAATCCGGCGCTTCCTCTTCGGGCGCGGCAGCCTGGAAGATATGGTAATCGCCATTATAGGCAATATCCGCCAGCGGCATGCTGGCGAGGCTCTGACCGCCCGACTTGTCCTTCAGCCGCCGCATGTAACGGCGCAGCTGTTTCTCGATCTTGGCGGCGGCGCCATCAAAAGCAGTCTGGGCAATGGCGGCCCGGTTCGACCCCTTCAGCACCAGCCCCTGCATGACATGCATGACGATATCGCATTCAAAAGCATCGGCTGGCGCGGGTCGCAGGGTCACCGACGCACCAATTGCGCGCTTGAAATAGGTATCGACAATTGCCCGCAAGCGGTCCTCGACATGAACCCGGAACGCCTGGCCTGTTTCCACGCGCTGACCCGAAATCCGGATATCCATATTCGATGCTCCTTCTCTAGTCACATTGCTGTTTGCTACAGCCTATCTGGCTACTCATTTGCCCGCGCGCCAGAGCGGATTTTCCATGCCATCCAGAAACTGCTCATGCCCGAGAGCGCTGGCGGGCGGCAAGCTGAAGTGTCGACGCGGCCAGTTCCTTTTGACAGTTGTTTTCTGAACCGGAGCCGAAAGCGCGAAATCCAGCCCGCGCTGCCGCCCGCCCGTCAGTTCGACATAGACTTCCGCCAGCAGTTCGGCGTCGATCAGCGCCCCGTGCAGAACCCGCGCCGAGCGGTCAATGCCGAATCGCTGACACAGCGCATCCAGATTATGCTTGGCGCCGGGGAAACGCTTGCGCGCCAGTTCCAGCGTATCCACCACGCGGCTGGAATCGAGCTCGGCAAAGCCGGCATGCGCCAGTTCGAAATTCAGAAACCGGAGGTCGAACTGGGCATTATGGGCAATGATGGTGGCATCGCCGAAAAATTCCATCAGCGCCACTGCATTTTCGGCGAAAACCGGCTTGCCGCGCAGAAATTCCTCTGTCAGCCCGTGCACGGCTTCGGCTTCGACCGGCATGCTGCGACCGGGATCGGCATAGAAATGCAATGTGCGGCCGGTCGGAATCCGTTCGTGCAGTTCGACGCCGGCGAATTCCACCAGCCGGTGCCCGTCTCTGGGATCGAGCCCCGTGGTTTCCGTATCAAAGACGATTTCCCGCATGCAAAAGATCCTATCAAGCGATTTCGCAGCCGGCGCAAGTATCCCGATGCCAGGCGGCACCAGGGGCTGGCGGGCGGCTTGCCAGCCGGCGTGATGCGGCATTACCAGAAGCCATGCGCATCCTTTTTTCCGCAATTCTGCTGCTGGGCGCCGCCAGCGCGGCGGCCGGCCCCGACCCGCAGGCCATAACCGCCCAACAACAGGCACAAAAGCTGCTGGCCGAGACCCAGCTGATCGATGGCCATAATGACTGGGCCCATGCGCTGCGCCTTGCCTATGGGGCAAAGGGTACCAAAACCGCAGACCTCCAGCAGCCGGCACAGTCACACCGGCCGGATGGAGGGACGCTCAACGGGCAGACTTCCATTCCCTGGCTGCGTCAGGGACAGATCGGCGGCCAGCTGTGGTCGGTTTATGTGCCCTCAAGCCTGCCCCCCGAACAAGCCGTGCGACAAGGCTTTGAACAGATTGCCATCGTGCGCAGCATCGTCGCCCGATACCCGCAGACATTCGCCTTGGTGACGACGGCGGAACAGGCCGAAACCGCCTGGAAACAGGGTCGAATTGCCAGCTTTCTCGCCATGGAAGGCGCGCATCAGGTCGCCGATGATATCGCCACATTGCATCGCGCCCATGCCGCCGGGGTGCGCGCGCTGACATTGGCGCACAGCCGGCCCACCGCCCTGTTCGACAGCGCAACCGCACCGCCGCGCTGGCACGGCATGGCGCCCGCTGGCGGCGAGTTCATTGCCGAAATGAACCGTCTGGGCATGCTGGTCGATCTGTCGCATGTATCGCCCGAAGTCATGAGCGATGTGCTGGATGTGACCGCAGCACCAGTCATCTTCTCGCACTCCGGCGCGCAGGCCATCACCGATCATCCGCGCAACGTGCCGGACAGCGTGCTGCGCCGGCTGCCCGCCAATGGCGGCCTCGTCATGGCCACCTTCGTGCCGGCCTTCGTCGATCAGGCGCGCGCAGACTGGGAACAACAGCGTCGGGCGATTGCCGCCGGCCGGCTGGCGCAATGGGACAGAACGCATCCGCGCCCGGTTTCGACCCTCACCATGGTGGCGGACCATATCGACCATATCGCCCGCATTGCCGGTCATGACCATATCGGCATCGGCAGCGATTTCGACGGAGTCCCCGATCTGCCGCAGGGACTCGAAAATGTGGCCGCCATGCCGCAATTATTCGCCGAACTGATCCGGCGCGGGTGGACGGAGGCCAATCTGCGCAAACTTGCCGGCGGCAATTTCCTGCGCGTCCTGAAAGCCAATGAAGCCGTGGCAAAACGCCTGTCCCGGCCCCGGCCCGGCCCGGAGGCGCCCGGGGGTAAGCCTGCACCGCGCTGAATCCGCCACAGTTTTGCACTTGCCCTTGCCGCTTCGAGCGGCCATTCTCGCCGGCGAAAATCGCGCTTCGAAGCTGGCCACCCGGACCAGCCCGACCAACCGCAGGAGATAGCATGACAGATCGTATTGCCGTGGAATTCCGCAATGGTGTTGCCGATGTCCGGCTGACGCGGACAGACAAGATGAACGCACTTGATGATGCCATGTTCAGCGCCCTCCTCGAGACCGGCGAAAAGCTGAAAACCATGCCGGGGCTGCGGGCAGTCGTCCTGTCGGGCGAGGGACGGGCGTTCTGTGCCGGCCTCGACATGTCCAGTTTCGGCAAGATGGAAAGCGGCGAACGCGGCGCTGGCGGCCTTGTCGACACGCCGCGCACCGAAGGCGGCGCCAACCGCGCCCAGCAGGCAGTTCTGGTATGGCGCGAAATTCCAGTGCCGGTCATCGCCGCCGTCCATGGTGTCGCATTCGGCGGCGGTTTCCAGCTGGCGCTGAGCGCGGATCTGCGCTTTGTCGCAGCCGACGTGCGCATGTCGGTCATGGAAATCAAATGGGGTCTGGTGCCCGATATGGCTGGAATGGCGCTCATGCGGCTGCTGGTACGCGACGATGTCATGCGCGACCTGACCTATAGCGGCCGGATATTCGATGGCACCGAAGCGCTGGCGCTGGGCATCGCCACCCGCGTCAGTGCGGATCCCCATGCCGACGCCCTCGCCTATGCCGCCGAGGTTGCCGGCAAGCATCCGCAGGCCATCCGCGCCGCCAAACGCCTGCTCAGCCTGCCACTGGCCACATCAACACGGGATATCCTGCTGGCGGAATCCGCCGAACAAGCGACACTGATAGGAACGCCCAATCAAGTCGAAGCCATCCGCGCCAATATGGAAAAGCGCGCGCCCCGCTTCGAGGACTGAGCACGTCAACCTCGAACGCCTTAGGATGGGTCTCGTTCAGATCCATGCAATCAGAGCTGCAACGAGGGCGGCGGATAGGCGGCAAGCGCAACGATCAGCGCCCCCTGAACCAGAAGCACCGCTGCGGCGCTTCCGGGTTCAGGGTCGTCGTGCAAGCACTGCTGCAGCCATTCTCGCCGGCGTTGAAGCTGATGCCCGGCGTATTGCGCAGCACGTCCGCCAGCGTTCGTGCCGCCCGGTCGCGGATTACTTCCTGCGAAATCGTGCTGATCGTCTGTGGTGTATCGAGCAGCGGCGCCGTGCTTTTGGAAGACGGGCTTGCGGCGCGGTTATAGCTTTCGTCGATTATGGTATCCCGACCTTCCGCGCTTCGCTTGTGCAGGCCGGGTGATACCCCAGTTGGCTGTTAGCTCGAGCTTGGCACGGAGCACGGAGAACGTCTATGAAGCTGTCGGCGCAACCTACCTCGGCGGCCTGAACGTCCTCGGTCTTTTGACCTTGCCGATTTCCGGCCTGGGTCGGTCGAGGTTCTGACCGCCGCAGTCCGCGCCGAACAGACGCGTCGGAAAGGAGCATGGACAATGGCCATTGACCCGCAGCACGTCTTGCGGCTGAACCTGCCGCAATGGCAGGGCAGTGATCGCCCCGACTACCGCATCGGTGGCCGCGTGCTGGCCGCCATTGCCCCCGATCCGCAGGGGCCGCAAGAGACCGTGCAGGTTCCTGCGGCCACAACCGACAAACGTCCCGTCGAGGGTGGGATCGTATCCAGCGACGCACTCCTCGAACAGATTGCGGCGGCGCGCACCGCAATCGAGCGCCATGCGCCGGAAGCGATCGTGACGCTCGGCGGCGACTGCCACGTCAGTTTCGCGCCTTTCGCCTATCTGAACGAGCGCTACGGCGACGATCTGGCCATTCTCTGGATCGATGCCCATCCTGACATCATGGGGCCGGAGCAGATGGCGAACGCCCATGCGCATGTCCTGGCGATGCTGATGGGCGAGGCGGCATCCGACTTTACCGATGCGGTGCCTCGAAAGGTCGATCCGAAGAAGGTCCTCTATGTCGGGCTCACCGAAACGACGCCGTTTGAAACCGGCTTTGTCAAGAAGCATGGCCTCGCCCGCCTGAGCCCTGAGGATCTGGCCGGTTCACCTGCCAAGATCCTCGAATGGATCCGTTCCAGCGGTGCAAAGAAGATCGCTGTCCATTTCGATGTCGATGTTCTCGATCCCACGCTCTACGATTTCCTGCTCTTCCGCGACCCGTCTCTGGCCCCCGGTGCATTCGACGGCGTCGCCAAGGGGCGCATGCGGTTCGAGGAAGTCGCGGGTATTCTCACCGCCGTCGACGCTGAAGCCGACATCGTGGGCCTCACGATCGCGGAGTTCACGCCCTGGAGCGTGATCAAATTGTCCAAGTCGCTTCATACGCTCCCGCTGCTCAGTTGATCTATCCGTGATAGTCCTTAAAGGGACCATCAGCCCTCCGAAGTCGAAAACCTACACTCGTGGAAGCGATCGCTCGCTTCCGATCGAGAGCACTTGCCTTGATAGCTTCGCCGATGAAGACCGTCGTCCTGAGCGATCCCGGAAAACCGCAGAATATAGCAGTCGATTGGCCGCGTCTTGTCGGGCGTCCGCATCGGCGGGTTCAACCAGTGCGGGGATCGTTGCAGTCAACGCGGCAAATGTCGGCGCGCCGGTTAGGATCGCCGCTACG
>CAZIAA010000029.1:779-10006 GCA_964537365.1 uncultured Sandaracinobacter sp. | reverse complement strand
TGCTGGAGATGCGGACGCTGGATGCAGTCGTGCATCTGCCGCAGCGGCTGGCGACCGGCTTTGCCGAGCTGGACCGGGCGCTGGGCGGCGGGCTGGTGCCGGGCTCGGCGGTGCTGATTGGCGGCGATCCCGGCATCGGCAAATCGACCTTGTTGCTGCAGGCGGCAGGGCGGATGGCGCGCGCCGGACTGGCGGTCGCCTATGTTTCCGGCGAGGAAGCCGCTGATCAGGTGCGGCTGCGGGCGCGGCGGCTGGGGGTGGCGGATGCGCCGGTGCAACTGGCGGCGGCGACATCGGTGCGCGATATCCTGACCACATTATCCGCCGGCAAGCCGCCTGATCTGCTGATCATCGATTCCATCCAGACCATGCATTCGGATCAGTTGGAAGGCGCGCCGGGAACCGTTACCCAGGTGCGCGAATCGTCGCTGGAACTGATCGGCTGGGCCAAGGAAAGCGGCGCCGTCGTCATATTGGTCGGCCATGTCACCAAGGGCGGCCAGATCGCCGGCCCGCGCGTGCTCGAACATATGGTCGATGCCGTGCTGTATTTCGAAGGCGATGGCCGGCACCAGTATCGCGTGCTGCGCGCGGTCAAGAACCGCTTTGGCGGCACCGATGAAATCGGCGTGTTCGAAATGCTGGCCGATGGTCTGGGCGAAGTCAGCAATCCGTCCGGGCTGTTCCTGACTGCGCGCGACCAGCCGGTCGCCGGCGCAGTGGTGTTTCCAGCACTCGAGGGCACCCGGCCGGTGCTGGTGGAATTGCAGGCGCTGACGGTCAGGCTGCCGTCGGGGGCGACTCCGCGGCGCGCCGTCGTTGGCTGGGATGGCGCCCGACTTGCCATGCTGCTGGCGGTGCTGGAAGCGCGCGCTGGTTTGGGGTTTGGCAGCTCTGAAGTGTATCTGAATGTCGCGGGTGGCTTGCGGGTGGTCGATCCGGCGGCCGATCTGGCGGTGGCGGCGGCGCTGGTGTCGGCGGCATTGGATGTGCCAGTGCCGGCCGATTGTCTGGCTTTTGGCGAAATCGCGCTGTCGGGTGAAGTCCGCCCGGCCGCACATGCCCCCATTCGCTTGAAAGAAGCGGAAAAGCTTGGCTTTCGCAAGGCGCTGGTGCCGGACGCGACCAAAGGCATCGGCCGGTTGCAGACCCTGCCGGTGGCCAGCGTGCGCGCCCTCGTTGACCGCATCCGGGCCAGCGCCTAGCAGCATTTCCATGGACCTGTTTTCCAACCTGACGATTTTCGACTGGGCCACCGCCGTCGCCATCAGCCTGCTGGCGGTTGGCGGTTTCGTGCGCGGCTTCACCAACGAGGCATTGAGCCTCGCTGGCTGGGTGCTGGCAGCGGTCATGGTGCGGATGTTCCACGAAGGCACGACCCTGTGGCTGCAACCCAGAATCGGCAATGCAGCGCTGGCGGCGGGAATGGCCTTTGTATTGCTGTTTTTCGGCACTGCGATTGTCATCAGACTGGTGGCGAGCCTTGCGGGCATTATCGCCAAAGGCAGCCCGGCTGGTCCTGTTGATCGTATCCTCGGCTTTGGTTTCGGCGGCCTCAAAGGCGTGCTGGTGATGGCGGCAGTGTTTGTGCTGGCGCAATTCGCAACCGGGCTGTTCGACAGCAACCGGCGGGCACCGGCCTGGCTGCAGGACAGCCGTTCCGCCCCGGTTCTGGCGCTGGCGGCCGACACCATGGTGGGCTGGATCCGGGAGTTTCGTGAAGGTTCGAACCGCAGCGTCAGCATTCCGCCTCAGTCACGGCCGCAGTTGCAGCTGCCGCCCGGCCATCCCGGTTTTGGACCGCAGTTCCTGCCGCCACGCGATGAAGGCGGTTATTCGCGCGAGGATCGCGATGCTCTGGACAGGCTGCTGAACGAAGGTGCGAAAAAAGGCGAGCAGGTGGAAATCTGAATGCAGCTCCGACTTTACGATACGCTTTCGCGCGAGAAGAAGATCCTGCGCACACCGACTGCGGAAAAGCCGATCACCATGTATGTCTGCGGGCCGACGGTGTATGGCCGCGCCCATATCGGCAACGCCCGGCCGGCGGTGGTGTTCGATGTGCTGTTCCGGCTGCTGCGGCACATGCATGGCGCCGACAATGTGCGTTATGCCCGCAACATCACCGATATCGACGACAAGATCATGGCCAAGGCGGTTGCCGAAAACCGCAGCCCGCAAAGCGTCGCCCGGGAATTCGAAGCGCTGTATCTGCAGGACATGGAAAAGCTCGGCTGTCTGCTGCCGGATTTCTGCCCGCGCGCAACCGAACATATCGAAGGCGCGCATGGCATGATTGCCATGGTGGAAGCGCTGATTGCCCGGGGTGCTGCCTATGCAGCGGACGGGCATGTGCTGTTCGAAGTGGCGAAATTCGACCGCTATGGCGAATTGTCGCGGCGGCCGATGGACGAAATGATTGCCGGCGCCCGCGTTGAAGTCGCGCCCTATAAACGCGCGCCGGCGGATTTCGTGCTGTGGAAGCCCAGCACCGACGACCAGCCGGGCTGGGACAGCCCCTGGGGGCGCGGGCGGCCGGGCTGGCATCTGGAATGTTCGAGCATGATCCGCCGTGTGCTTGCGGAAGAAACCATCGACATTCATGGCGGCGGCCTCGATCTGCAGTTTCCGCACCATGAAAATGAGCGGGCGCAAAGCTGTGCCGCGCATGCCGGCACTGAACTGGCGCGGATCTGGATGCACAATGGTTTCCTCACCATCGGCGACGAGAAAATGTCCAAATCGCTGGGCAATATCATCACTCCCAATGAATTGATGGAAGCCGGCTGGCCGGGCGAAGTGCTGCGGCTGGCGCTGTTGTCGGCGCATTATCGCCAGCCTTTGTCCTGGACGGAAAGCCTGTTGCAGCAATCGAAATCCGTGCTCGACCGCTTGTATCGCCGCAAGGCGGACGGGCTGGTTGTGGATTCCGCGCCGGCGCCGGCGCTGTTCGATGATCTCAATACACCGCAGTCGCTGGCCGCTCTGCCTGCCGGCACCGACGTTCTGGGGCTGGGCCAGATGGACGCTGCATTATGGTTTCAGGGTGCGGCCGCCATGGATGACATTCAGCCGCAACTGGCGCAGTATCAGCGCGCGCGCGCCGACAAGGACTGGAAAACCGCCGATTCCATCCGCGAGGCACTGGCAGCAGAAGGCATTGCGCTGTCGGTGGCCAAGGATGGCAGTGTCAGCTGGCGGCGGCTGTAAGGGCAGCGGGATTGAGCAGGAGGGTGCGGCTGTGGACAGCAAAAACAGGGGTGGAATTGCAATGAAGCACTTGCGCTCGGGCATGCCGGGGCTTTTGGCGTTGGCTGCCGCCTGTCTGATTGCTTCGCCGGCCATGGCGCAAACGCCGGGCGGCGCGCGGGCGCAAGCACCGGATGCCGTGCCGGAATTGCCGGCCTCTGATCTGCTGCTGCGCTATGAAGGGCCGGAACTGCATTTCCGCTGGTCGCTGGCGCCCGAAGCGACTCTGGAGCCGGCATTGGTGCAGAGCCTGCGGACAGAAGCGTTGACGACACGCGAACGCGCCATCCGCGAAGCGCAGGCCGGCCAGCAGGCACAGAAGGACAGTGGTCGCGATACGCCATTGCAATATGAATGGATCGAAAGCTGGGAGCCGGAAGCCGAAACCGATTTGCTGCTGGCCTTTTCCGCCGAGGAATATAGCTTTACCGGCGGCGCGCATGGCAATCTGGCACTGAAAGCCGTGATCTGGGACCGCGGCGCCGGCCGCCGCATTGGCTTTGATGAACTGTTTGCGGATGCGCGGGCGATGCAGGCGGTGCTGAAACCGCAATTCTGTCGCGCGCTGGATGATGAACGCCGGCGCCGGCGCGGTGGTCAGCTTGGCGACAGCTTCACGGAATGCCCCGATCCGGCTGCCTATCCGACCGTGCCGGTGGGCGATGGCGAAATCCACGCTATTCGCGTGCTGGTGCCGCCTTATGAAGCCGGCCCCTGGGCGGAAGGCAGCTATGAGATCCTGTTGGATACCTCGACAGTCCTGCCATTTCTGCAGCAACGCTACAGATTGGCCTTTACCAGCCCCTGACCATTTCCTTATATCAACAGACATGGAACCGCCGCTTTACAATCCGGAAATTCTGCGGCTCGCGGTCTCCATCCCTTATGCGGAACTGCTGACGGACGCCCAGGTGTCGGTGCGCCGCGTTTCGCCGGTGTGCGGAAGCCAGGTGACGGTCAGCCTGTCGCTGGATGCGGCCGGGCGGATCGCCCGTTTCGGTCAGGAAGTGCGCGCCTGCGCGCTTGGGCAGGCGTCCGCGGCGGTGCTTGGCCGGCATGTGCTGGGGCAGCGGGCGGCGGATGTGCGGCGGGCACATGATCTGCTGCGTGACTGGCTGAAACAGGCGGATATGTTGCCGCCGGAACTGGCCGGTGTTTATCCCGAAATCCGTGCTCTGGCACCGGCGCATGGCTATCCGGCGCGCCATCCTTCCATCCTGCTGGCCTTTGACGCAGCGGCGGCGGCGGCCGAACGGGCGGAACTGCTTGCCATGCAGGGATAGCAGGCGTGGAAGGCGCCACCAGTCCCGGACTTCAGGAAGCTGTAATCTTTCTTGCCGCCGCGGCCGTCATGGTGCCGTTGTTCAGCCGGGTGCGGCTGGGGGCCGTGCTGGGCTATCTGATTGCCGGCCTGCTGATCGGGCCGCATGGCTTCGGGCTGATCGCGGAAATCGAGGATGTGCTGGAATTCGGCGAATACGGCATCATCCTGCTGCTGTTCGTGATCGGCATGGAATTGCAGCCGCAAAGGCTGTGGGCGCTCCGCCGCGACATCTTCGGGCTGGGCACGGCGCAGGTGGCGCTGACCGGGCTGGCGCTGACGGCGGCGCTGTTGTGGCTGACCAGCCTCAGCTGGCAATCGGCGCTGATCGTCGGACTGTCGCTGGCGCTGTCGTCGACGGCGCTGGTGGTGCAGTTCCTGCAGGAAGTCGGCGAAATGAACACACGCGAAGGGGAGCGCGCCTTTTCCATTCTGCTGATGCAGGATCTGGCCATTGTGCCGCTGCTGATCATTGCGTCCGCGCTCAGCCGTACGCCGGATACCAGTGGCGGCAGCGGCTGGGTGATGGTGGGGGCTGGTTTTGGCGGACTGGTGACCTTGATCGTGCTGGGGCGCTTTCTGCTGAATCCGGCCATGCGTCTGTTCGGCCAGGTGGGAACGCGCGATATTTTCGTGATTGCCGCCTTGCTGACGGTTCTGGGCGCGTCCTGGCTGATGGCCAGTTTCGGCCTGTCGATGGCGCTGGGTGCATTTATCGCCGGCGTGATGCTGGCCGACAGCCCCTATCGCCACGAACTGGAATCCGTGATCGAGCCATTCCGGGGCCTGTTGATGGGGCTGTTCTTTCTGGCGATCGGCATGACGATCGATATTTTCGTCATCATCGAACATCCGTTGCGGGTGTTGAAACTGGTGCTGATCGTGCTGGTGCTGAAGACGCTGATGATTTCCGCGCTGGTGTGGATGTTCGGAACACCGGCGAAAAAAGCGGTTCAGACCGGGCTGTTGCTCAGCCAGGGCGGCGAATTCGCCTTTGTGCTGCTGGGGGCGGCGGTCAGCGGCCTGCTGATTGCGCCGGCGGCGTCCTCGCTGTTCACGGCCGTGGTCACATTGTCGATGATTGCGTCCATCATTCTGGTCAAACTCTATCGTTTTGTCCTGATCCGATTCCTCAGCCGGCCCGTTACAGCGGATGGCATGGTCGGCCCCAGCCCCGGCAAGCCCGGCAGCGTCATCGTTGTCGGCTATGGCCGCTTCGGGCAGATCGTGACCCAGATGCTGTACGCGCGCGGATTGAATGTGGTGCTGGTCGACAGCCAGCCGGCACAGATCCTGCGTTCCCGGCGTTTTGGCTGGGAAGTGTTTTATGGCGACGGTTTCCGGCCGGATGTGCTGCGCCAGGCCGGCGCCGATGAAGCCCGGCTGCTGATCGTGACGACGGGCGGTGCCTGGCCATCGTCCCGGCTGGCGCCGGTGCGGCACGCTTTTCCCAATCTCGACATATTGGTGCGCGCCCATGACCGGCAGCATTATATCGAGCTGATGGCGGCCGGCCTTGATCTCAATGCCGTGCGGGAACTTTTTCACGGCGCCATCGAACTGGGCCGGGTGGCGCTGGCGGAAGTCGGGACGCCGGATGAAACGGTGGAGGAAGTGACTCGGGAATTCATGCGCCGCGATTCCGAACAACTGGCGCTGCAGGTCGCGTCGGGTGATGCGATGGCTGGCATTGACAGTCACCCCCATTCTGATCCACGCTGGCGGGCTGTGGATCTGGAAACGTCGCTCGGGGAAATCCCGCCAGCGGAAACCATCGACGACGGATAGCAGCCGCACCCTGCTTGCGGAAAATTTTCTGTGCCGGCGATGGTGGCGCACTGCATTGACTCGGGTTGCCGGCTTGTCGCATGGGACTTCTCGCCAAATCGCACGAGCGGTGGAACTGTCACAAGGCCTGAACGGAGCTATCAGCCCATGAAAATACTTGTCCCCGTCAAACGGGTGGTCGATGCCAATGTCAAAGTCCGGGTGAAATCCGATCAAAGCGGTGTCGAGCTTGCCAATGTCAAGATGAGCATGAACCCCTTTGATGAAATTTCCGTCGAAGAAGCCGTGCGCCTGAAGGAAAAGGGCGTCGCCGAGGAAATCATCGTTGTTTCCATCGGTTCCGACAAGGCGCAGGAAACCCTGCGCACGGCGCTCGCCATGGGGGCGGATCGCGGCATATTGGTGACCACCGATACGGAAACCGAAAGCCTGGCGGTGGCCAAGGTTCTGGCAAAGATTGTCGAAGCCGAACAGCCGCAGCTGGTCATCGTCGGCAAGCAGTCGATTGATGACGATGCCAACCAGACCGGACAGATGCTGGCGGCGCTGCTGGGCTGGGGGCAGGGCACATTCGCATCCAGTGTCGAAATTTCCGATGGCAAGGCGCTGGTCGCCCGCGAGGTCGACAGCGGCATGGCCACGGTCGAGCTGAAACTGCCGGCGGTGGTGACCGCCGACCTGCGCCTGAATGAGCCGCGCTATGCCTCGCTGCCCAACATCATGAAGGCGAAGAAGAAGCCGATCGATGTCAAGACGGCCGCCGATTACGGTGTCGACATGACGCCGCGGCTGACCACCGTCAAGGTGACGGAGCCGCCGAAGCGCTCCGCTGGCATCAAGGTGGAAACCGTCGACGAACTCATTGAGAAACTGAAATCCGCAGGAGCCATTGCATGAGCGTTCTTGTCCTTGCCGAACATGATAACAAGTCACTTGCCGATGCGACGCTGAACACCGTGACGGCCGCGGCCAAACTCGCCGAAGTGGCGGGTGGCGATGTGCATGTGCTGGTGGCCGGTAGCGGTGCCCAGGCGGTGGCGGATGCCGCCGCCCAAATCGCGGGCGTTGCCAAGGTGCTGCTGGCGGATGATGCCGCCTATGCCGATGGCCTGGCGGAAAATGTTGCGCCGTTGCTGGTGCAGCAGATGGCGAATTACGATGCGCTGGTCGTGCCTGCCACCGCCAGCGGCAAGAATATCGCGCCGCGCACCGCCGCCCTGCTGGATGTGGCGCAGATTTCCGAGATTGTTTCGGTTGAGGCCGCCGACACCTTCACCCGGCCGATCTATGCCGGCAACGCCATTGCAACCGTCAAATCGGCGGATGCGAAAAAGGTGATTACCGTGCGTGGCACCGCGTTCGACAAGGCTGCCGCCACCGGCGGTTCCGCCAGCGTCGAGGCGGTTTCCGGCGCCGGCGATGCTGGTTTGTCGGTGTTCAAGGGGGCGGAACTGACCAAGTCGGAGCGCCCGGAACTGACCAGTGCGAATGCAGTCGTGTCCGGCGGTCGGGCGCTGGGTTCGTCGGACGCATTCGTCGAAGTCATCGAGCCGCTGGCCGACAAGCTGGGTGCCGCCGTTGGCGCATCGCGCGCCGCCGTTGACGCCGGCTATGTGCCGAATGATTATCAGGTCGGACAGACCGGCAAGATCGTTGCCCCCGATCTCTATGTCGCGATCGGCATTTCCGGCGCCATCCAGCATCTGGCCGGGATGAAGGATTCGAAGATCATCGTCGCCATCAACAAGGATGAGGAAGCGCCGATTTTCCAGGTCGCGGACTTTGGCATTGTCGGCGATCTGTTCAAGGTCGTGCCAGAGCTGACCTCGAAGCTCTGAACGCGGTTTTCCGGCGACAATTTTCCAGGGACTCCAGTGCCGGGGCGGTCATGCCTCCCCGGCCGCGGGGGGCTTGGGCAAATGCCGGAAAACGGGCCATGCAGCGCACCGGCCGTAGGGCGCGTGGACGAATCGCGTGGACGAATATCGGGCACGGACGGATACGCAGGGGACGGATGTAATGCGGATTGGAATCATCGGGGCCGGGATCATGGGGTCCGGAATTGCCGAAGTCGCAGCAGCGGCCGGCCATCAGGTGCAGCTTGGTGATATAACGCTGGAGCGGGCGGAAAAGGGCCGGGAAGCCATTGCCAAAAGGCTGACACGCAGCATCGTCAAGGGCCATCTGACCGAAGCCGAAGCAGCGGCGCTGGTGGCGCGGGTGACTGCGCGTGGCGACAATGACGGCTTGCAGGAATGCGATATCGTGATCGAGGCGGCAACGGAAAATGCCGACCTCAAGATGAAGATATTTGCCGGCCTGAAGCTCGGCACGGAAACGCTTCTGGCCAGCAATACCTCCTCCATTTCGATCACCCGGCTGGCGGCCGCGACGGATCGGCCGGATCGTTTCACCGGCATGCATTTCTTCAACCCCGTGCCGGTGATGAAGCTGGTGGAGATCATTCCGGGGCTGACCACTTCGGATGATACGCGCAGCCGCATGCTGAGCTTTGCCGAAGGCCTGGGCAAGACCGCGATCATATCCGAGGACAGCCCCTGCTTCATCGTCAACCGGATCCTCTGCCCGATGCTGAATGAAGCCATATTCGCTCTGGGCGAAGGGGTGGCGTCGGTGACCGATATCGATACCGGCATGCGCCTCGGTGCAAGCCATCCGATGGGGCCGCTCACGCTGGCGGATTTCATTGGTCTGGATACCCTGAAGGCGGTCATGGATGTCATGGTGGAAGCGACCGGAGATCCCAAATACCGCCCGGCGCCGTTGCTGGTGAAATATGTCGAAGCCGGCTGGTATGGTCGCAAGAATGGTCGTGGATTTTACGATTACCGCACGGACACGCCGCGCC
>CAZIAA010000029.1:0-769 GCA_964537365.1 uncultured Sandaracinobacter sp. | reverse complement strand
CCCAAGTCTCGCCCACTGCCACACCCACTCAGCCGGACACACCGCGCCCGACGCTCTGAACGCGGCTGGACGTTTTGATGGCGCGCCCACAACATTGGTGCCGGGCGGCCGCCGTCAGAGCATAGGCTGAGGGCTTTATTCCGGCTCGACTGTGCCCGTTGTGCCCGTGTCCGCGGTCAGGTCTCTTGCCACTTGTGGCGAACGCAACAGCGCATCGATGCGCTCTGCTTCCGTGAAACTCTCGTCCACGGCGAAGGCCAGATCGGCGGCATATTTGGTGTTCACGGCTTGCGCCAGCCGGGATTTGATTGCCCGGCTGTGGCGGTTGAGCGCTTGGCACACCGATTGCTGTGTGGCCGCATCGACACCCACGGCGCGTATATAGGCGGTGGCCTGGCGCAGATCCGGGCTGACCCGCACTTCCGATACGGAAATGATCCGGCCGTCCAGCGCCTCGTCGTGAATTTCCCCGCGCGCCAGCAATTCCGCCAGCACATGGCGCATGGCTTCGCCGACTTTCAGCGGCCGGACCGGGCGGCCCTGGCCTTCGCGGGGTGTCTGACGCCTGCGGTTCACAGTTCGCGCAGGCGTTCTTCGACTTCGAAGGTCTCGATCATGTCACCGACTTCGATGTCCTGGAAGTTTTCCAGCCCGATGCCGCATTCATAGCCATGCTGCACTTCGGTAACATCGTCCTTGAAGCGCCGCAGCGATGCGATCGAGCCATTGTAGATGATGACATCGTCGCGCAGCACGCGCGCCTTCAGAT
>CAZIAA010000028.1:6243-10086 GCA_964537365.1 uncultured Sandaracinobacter sp. | reverse complement strand
GGCGTATGCTTACCCACGTGTACAGCAGCGCCGTGCTGATCTCTCGTTCGCGCGCCGGGCAGCGCGCTTTGTGAGGATTCGATGCCGGTCGCCACGACCGACACGCGCATGCGCCCGTCGAGATCGTTGGAGAAGGCGGAGCCGACGATGATGTTGGCATCCGGATCCACCATTTCGCGGATATGCTGGGCGGCTTCCTCCACTTCCATCAGGCCGAGGTCGTCACCACCGGTGATGTTGATGATGACGGCGCGCGCCCCGCGCAGGCTGACTTCATCCAGCAGCGGGTTGGAAATGGCCTTTTCCGCTGCTTCGATGGCGCGCTGTTCGCCTTCGGCTTCGCCGGTGCCCATCATCGCCTTGCCCATTTCGCTCATGACCGTGCGCACATCGGCAAAGTCGAGGTTGATGAGGCCGGGCAGGATCATCAGATCGGTGATGCCGCGCACACCCTGATTGAGCACCTGGTCCGCCATGGCAAAGGCCTGTTTGAACGTGGTCTGCTGGTTGGCGATCAGGAACAGATTCTGATTGGGAATGATGATGAGGGTGTCGACATTCTTCTGCAGCTCGGCAATGCCTTCATCGGCAATCTGCATGCGCTTGCGGCCTTCAAAGGCAAAGGGCTTGGTAACCACGCCCACCGTCAACACGCCGCGTTCACGCGCCGCGCGCGCCACGACCGGCGCCGCTCCGGTGCCGGTGCCACCGCCCATGCCGGCGGTGATGAAGCACATGTGCACGCCTTCCAGCACGCGGTCGATATCGTCCAGCGCTTCCTCGGCCGCCGCAGCGCCGATTTCCGGCCGCGCGCCTGCCCCCAGCCCCTGGGTGATCTTCAACCCCAGCTGGATTCGGGTTTCCGCCGGCGATGACATCAGCGATTGCGCGTCGGTATTGGCGACGACGAAGGCGACGCCTTCAAGGCCGTCCTCGATCATGTTGGCAACGGCATTGCTGCCAGCGCCGCCCACGCCGATGACGGAGATGCGCGGCTTCAGCTCAACGAGTTCGGGGGTTACAAAGTCAAAGGTCATGGGCAGGCTCCCTTGGTCAGATCTGGCGTTTCAGTTGGTCGAACAGGCGGACAAAGGCGGACTGGCGCTTGTTGCGACCAGAATTCCGCTGCTTGGCACGGACGGGGATCCGCGCAAGATCGAGACGTCGCGTGCCGGCATAGAGAACCAGCCCCGCCAATGTCGCGAATGCAGCGCCCGATTGCGCTTCGGGCAAACCAATCAGACCGCGCGGCCGCCCCAGACGGACATTGCGGTTCAGCGCGCTCTGGGCAAAATCGACGATGCCGCGCATTTCAGCGCCACCACCCGTCAACACCACCTGCCGCCCGGCCGGACCGCGAAATCCCATCTCGGTCAGAATCCGGTCCACTTCGGAAAACAGCAGGCGCAGACGATCGCCGATCACGGTGATCAGCTCTGCCCGCGCCACCCGGCGCGATTCCTGTCCGTCGTCCCTGTCCAGCGGCGGCACTTCCAGCATGTCATGGTTGTCGCGCGGAGTCGCAATAGCGGCCCCGGCCAGCGTCTTCAATCTTTCTGCGGCAGCCCGACGCGTCACCAGGCTGGTTGCGATATCGGCAGTGATATCGCCGGCGCCCATCGGAATATAGGCGAGTCCCGCCAGCATGCCATTGCCATGGATTGCAACCGTGGTGACGCCGGCGCCGATCTCGACCACGGCCACGCCCAGTTCGCGTTCCTCGTCACCGAGCACGCTCAGAGACGCGGCAACGCCGGATGCAATAATGGCTTCGACATCCAGATGCGCATTGCGCACGGCAATATCGAGATTGCGGCAAGGCGGAGTGGACGCCGTCAGCACATGAATATCGACCGCCAGACTGTCGGCATGGAAGCCGAGCGGGTTGGTCACTCCGTCCAGCCCGTCGATGGTATAGAGCGTTGGTTCCGCATGCAGGATCGAGCGCCCGGCCTGCACGAACACTTCGTCGATATGGGCGCGGCCAAGCTGCAGCAGCGTCTCCATATCGTCTTCGGCGATGCGATGGCCGGCAATGTCGATTTCGACGCTCGCCACATCGCTTTCGAGGCCGCCGGCGGAAATATTGACCGCCGCGCTTTCGACTTCGAGACCAGCGGCCTTCTCCGCCTGCACCATGGCGGCGCGAACCGCTTCCTCGGTCTTGCGCATATCCGCCACCAGCCCGCGCTTCAGACCATTGCAGGCGCGCACGCCGGCGCCAATCACACGCGGGGCATTTTCACCATCGGCAATGGCAATAATGGCCGCGACCTTGGACGAACCGACGTCCAGCGCCGCCACCACCCGTTCACCGCGCGGTTTCAGCATCTGACCTGTTTTCAATACCGGCACCACCATCATGCCATCACTCCGGGCAAGACGGCCCGCGCCATATGGCCGGATTGCGTCGTGGCAACGCCAAATGTGCGCCGAACGGTGCTGTCACCGGCGCCAGAAGCAGCCCCCGGCCGGGGGCTGGCCGGCGGAGTCTGCCGGGGCTTCAGTTGTTCGCCCGGATCCTTGTCCACCCGCACCACCAGCTTGTCCGGAATGCGCATGTCAAAGCGCAGAAAGCCCTGCCCCAGCAGCGGCGTTTCCCGATCGATATCGGCAAAGCGCTGCAGGGCAGTGGCAGCGGCATCGCCTTCGGGCAGCGAAATCGTCTCACCGCTTTTCATGCGTACATCCCAGCGCCGGTCACCAATCCACAGCGCTGCTTCCATCTGCGCCGCGATCTTCGGGTGGCTGGCCACCATCGGCAGAAATTTCCCGGCATTTTCGCCCGCGCCATCGCCCACCAGCAGCGGCAGACTGGCGAATTCTTCCAGATTATCCGCCGGCAGCACTTGCCCGGTGCCATCGATCAGAAACACTTCACCGCCCGTTTGCCAGAGCGCGGCCGGATGCCGTTCGGTGATGAACACTGCAATGCGGTCCGGCCAGTGACGCTCGACGCGGGCATCCTGCACCCAGGGCAGCGCCTGCAGACGTCCGCGCAGCGCGGCCAGATCAATCAGCCATATGGAATCGCTGCCACCCTGCAGAACCTCCTGATAAACGCTGAGACGCGGCAGATGCCGGACTCCGGAAATCTCGACATGGCGAATGGTAAAGCCAGCCGCGGATGCCCTGGTCGCCGCCGCCAGCAGCATTTTTTCCGGCACCCGCGCCGCCAGCGCCCAGACCACGATCGCAGCAATGGCCAGCCCCAATATGCCGCCAACCGTCAGCCGCCAGACCGTGCGCGGCGACAGCGGCAATGCAATCTGCCGTTGCCGGCGAATGGCTGGCTTTTTCGCCCGCCGGCTCATATCCGCACCCCCATCATGCCAAAGCTCTCGCGATCAGCCGGCCAACCAGCGCTTCATAGCTGATGCCGCACACGCGCGCCTGTTCGGGGACGAGGCTCAGTTCCGTCATGCCCGGCTGGGTGTTCACTTCCAGCAGATAGAGACCCGCGCCGGGGTCGGCCGAATCCTCCTCGGCCGGGTCATAGCGGAAATCCGCCCGCGACACGCCCCGGCACCCCAACAACCGATGCGCGCGCACGGCATCCGCCATGGCCGCCAGACGCAGGCTTTCGGGAATTTCCGCCGGGCAGACATGCAGAGTCAGCCCTTCGGTATATTTCGCGGCATAATCGTAAAAACCGGCCCGCGGCTTCAATTCGGTCACTGCCAGCGCCCGTGGTTCGCCGCTGGCTTCGTCCTCCAGCACCGACACCGTCAGTTCCAGACCAGCAATGAAGCGCTCGGCCAGCAGGCTGTCGAAATCCTGCCAGGGCCCGGCGGAATCAGCCGCGATCGGCTGGCCATAGTTGCTGGCATCGGTGACGATGGC
>CAZIAA010000028.1:0-6143 GCA_964537365.1 uncultured Sandaracinobacter sp. | reverse complement strand
CGGCGGAATCAGCCGCGATCGGCTGGCCATAGTTGCTGGCATCGGTGACGATGGCGACTCCAACGGACGAGCCTTCATTGACCGGCTTCAACACATAGGGGCGCGGCAGCGGATCGCCGGCATGGAGGCTGGCGCTGGCAATCACCCGCCCCTCCGGCATGCGCACGCCGGCCGGCACCAGCAGGCGCTTGGTCAGTTCCTTGTCGATAGCAACAGCCGACACGGCGGCCGAGGAATGGGTATAGCGCAGGCCGATCAGATCCATCAGCCCCTGCACCGAGCCATCCTCACCGGGGGTGCCGTGCAGGGCATTGAAAACCACATCCGGCCGGCTGTCGAGCAGGCGATCCGCCAGCGTGCGCCCATCCGCCGGGCTTTGCCCCATATCGAGCGGCGTCACATCATGGCCCAGCGCCCGCGCCGCGGCCACCACGCCGGCACCTGACATCAGGCTCACATCACGCTCCGCCGACCAGCCGCCCATCAACACCGTTACCCGCATGGCGGCTCTCCCGCAGTCTCGGTATCTGCGGCCGTGCCCACGCGGCGGATTTCCCACTGCAGCGCAATGCCGCTGTGCGCCTGGACGCGGGCGCGCACTTCCTCGCCCAGCCCTTCGATATCGGCGGCAGTGGCGTCACCGCGGTTGATCAGGAAATTGGCGTGCTTTTCGCTCACTTCGGCGCCGCCCTCGCGCATGCCGCGACAACCGGCAGCATCAATCAATTGCCAGGCCTTGTGTCCGGGCGGGTTGCGAAAGGTCGAGCCGCCGGTGCGGGTGCGCAAGGGCTGCGATTCCTCGCGCGCGCGCGCGATTTCGTCCATCCGCGCGGCGATGGCGTCGCGTTCGCCCGGCCGGCCCTGAAACAGCGCGGAGACGACAATGGCATCGTCGGGGAGTTCGGAGTGGCGATACTGATAACGCAGGTCCGCAAGCGTCAAGGTCACACACTGGCCAGAGCGCAGAACGATGTCGCAGCCAAGCAGCACATCCGCCACTTCCGATCCATAGGCGCCGCCGTTCATGCGCACGAAACCGCCCACCGTGCCCGGAATCCCGCGCAGGAATTCCAGCCCGGCAATGCCGGCATCGCGCGCGGCCGAAGACACCCGGATACCCGATGCTGCGGCGCCGCAACGCATGCGGTTGCCGGCCAGGATTTCCGTCGTGGCAAAAGCCTTGGGCAGGCGCACGACGACGCCGCGAAAACCGCCATCGCGCACGATCATGTTGGACCCAAGCCCCAGCGCCAGCACGGGAATCTCCGCCGGCAGCGCTGCCAGAAAGGCGCACAGATCGGCGCTATCCGCCGGCTCGAACAGCCAGTCCGCCGCACCGCCCACCTTGAACCAGGTCAGCGGCGCCAGCGGCGCGTGCGGCAACAAGCGGCCGGCTACGGCCGGCATTGCCGGCGCAGAAGACAGATCATGGTCCAGCGCCGCCATCATGCGAGTTTGGCTCCGACGCCGGCTTTGCGCAGCGCCTGCGGCAAGCGTGCCGCCCAGCCAGTGATGTTGCCGGCGCCCAGACAGATGACCATATCGCCCGCACCCAAAAGCGGCGCCAGCGCCGACGTCAGCGTCTCTTCGCCATCGACCGTCAGCACCTGGCGATGACCGGCGCGGCGCAGCGATTCCGCCAGCGCCGTGTGGCTGATCCCCTCGATCGGGGCTTCGCCGGCCGGATAGACCGGTGTCAGCACGACGGTATCGGCATCGTTGAACGCGCTCTGCCATTCATCGAACAGATCGCGCAGGCGGGTGAAACGGTGCGGCTGCACCACGGCGATCACATTTGCCTGCGCGGTTTCGCGCGCCGCCGCCAGCACCGAGCGCACTTCCGTCGGGTGGTGGCCGTAATCGTCGATGACGACGACGGGTTTGCCCCCGGCAATTTCAACTTCACCAACCCGGGTGAAACGGCGCTTCACCCCGGTAAAGCGGGCGAAACCGTCGCGGATCTGCGCTTCGGAAATCCGCAACTGGTCGGCGACGGCAATGGCCGCCAGCGCATTCAGCACATTGTGCCGGCCCGGCATCGGCACGAACAGACCGGACCAGTGCCGTTCCGGACTGCCAAAGCTGCGCAATGTCACGTCAACACGAGTACCGCCATCGACCGGCCGCAGCGCTTCGCCGCGCACATCGGCCTGGCCGGCAAAACCATAAGTGACGATGCGGCGGTCGGACACGGTCGGAATCATCGCCTGCACTTCGGGATGATCGAGACACAGCACCGCTGCGCCATAAAATGGCACTTTTTCGACGAAACTGCGAAACGCCGCCTTTACTGCTTCGAAGCTGCCATAATGATCCAGATGCTCCGGATCGATATTGGTGACGATCGCCAGCGTCGGCGGCAGGCGCAGGAAGCTGCCATCCGATTCATCGGCTTCGACCACCATCCACTGGCCGCTGCCGAGGCGCGCGTTCGAGCCATAGCTGTTGATGACACCGCCATTGATGACGGTCGGATCGAGGCTGCCGGCATCGAGAAGTGCGGCCACCATCGAAGTCGTCGTCGTCTTGCCATGCGTGCCGGCGACACAGACCGTCGATTTCAGCCGCATCAGTTCGGCCAGCATTTCCGCCCGCCGCACCACCGGCACGCGATTGGCCAGCGCCAGTTCGACTTCCGGATTGCCGGGCTGAATGGCGGTCGACGTCACCACCACTGCGGCCGCGCCCAGATTTTCCGGGCGATGGCCGATAGCGACGGGGATGCCCATGTCGCGCAGCATTTCCACAACCGGGCCTTCGGCAATATCGGACCCCTGCACTTCGAAGCCCAGATTCTTCATCACTTCGGCAATGCCCGACATGCCGATGCCGCCAATGCCGACAAAATGGATTACGCCCACACCCTTGTCAAAGGCAGCACCGGTATTGGACTGGTTGAATTCCCTCATGCGCCGCGCACTTCCTGTTCGATAAGGTCGGCCAGTCGCACGGCGGCATCCGGCACCCCCAGCGCGCGCGCCGCCACCGCCGCCTGATGCAAGGCTTCGGGGGAATGCAGAAAACCCTGCAACAGACCGGTCATCCGGCTTTGCCTGGCTTCGCGTTCGCGCAGCAAAAAGCCCGCCCCGGCGCGGACGAATTCCCGCGCATTGGCGGCCTGATGGTCGTTGGTTGCAGCAGCATAAGGCAGCAGAATGGCGGCGCGCCCGGCCGCCGTCAGCTCCGCCATGGTGGAAGCCCCGGCGCGCGACACCACCAGATGCGCCGCTGCCAGCCGCGCCGGCAGATCGACCAGATAGGGGAAGCATTCCGCCTGCACGCTGGCGTCCTTATAGGCGAGGCTGGTCGCCGACAGATCCTCGGCCCGGCATTGCTGCACCACGCGCAAGCGGCGGCGATCACGTTCGGACAGCGCGGCAATGGCGGTCGGCAGCAGTTTCGACATAATGCGCGCGCCCTGGCTGCCGCCCACCACCAGCAGGTTGAATTCCGAATCCATGTCCGGCGCGCGAAAAGGCTTGTCGCGTGTTGCCAGAATGGCCTGGCGCACTGGATTGCCGGTATAGGCGGTCTTGTATTCCGCTGCTGGCACGATGCCGTCGGTGTCGCGATAGGACAATGCAATTGCAGTCACCTGACGCTGCAGCCGCCGGTTCACCCGCCCCAGAATGGCGTTCTGTTCGTGAATGATGCACCTGAGCCGTAGCGAAATGCCCGCCAGCAGCCCCGGCAGCGACGGATAGCCGCCAAAACCGACAACCGCGCTTGCCGCGCAGTCGCGGGCGATTTCGATGGCAAGCTTGCGGCCGCGGCGGATGGCAAAGCCGGCCTGCAGCCATTTCACCGGGTGCAGACCGGATGCCGTCGCGCTGTCCACCACATGCCGGGCACAGCCTTCGAACAGCCCCGGAAAACGCAGCCCGCGAGCATCCGTCAGCAAAGTAGTGCTATGGCCACGCCGTTGCAGCTCTTCTGCCAGGGCATGAGCCGGGATCATATGGCCGCCGGTGCCACCGGCCGCAATCAGGATCGACAATGTCATTGCAGGCTTGCCCCCGGATGCAGATATGGACTGGCTTTCAGATACCGGTTCCGGCGCGTCAAGGCCAGCAATAGCCCCATCTGAATGGCCGTCGCCAGCAGGCTGGAGCCGCCATGGCTGATGAATGGCAGTGTCATCCCCTTGGCCGGCGCCAGAGACAGATTGACGCTCATGTTGATGAACGCCTGCAGGCCGAATTGCACGACGAGGCCGGCCGATGCAATCAGAATGAACGGATCATCTTCATCGAGCAATTGCAGCAGCACGCGCAGCACGATGGCCAGAAACAGCAACGCCAGCGCCAGACAGGCGATCATTCCGAATTCTTCGCCAATGACGGAAAAGATATAATCGGTATGCGCTTCCGGCAGGCGGAATTTGGCCACGCCTTCGCCCGGCCCGGTGCCGAAAAACCCGCCCGAACGAAAACAGTCGAGGGCGCGTTCGACCTGATAGGTATCGCCGGTGCCGTGCAGGAAACTGTCCAGACGCTGGCGGATATGCGGCTCGAACTGATAGGCCAGCACCAGCCCGGACAGGCCCGCGACTGCAATCACCAGCAACCACAGCAACGGCATGCCGGCAAGCACCGCCTGCACCACCCAGACTGCGATCACCAGCGCGGTCTGGCCAAAATCCGGCTGCACCACCAGCAGCGCCACGATCACCCCCAGCAGCAGCAGCCCGCTGCGCAGCACCGGCAGCGAACCATCCTCGAAGCGCATTGCAAACAGCCAGGCCGTGGTCACTGCGAACAGCGGTTTCAGAAATTCGATCGGCTGCAGTTGCAGCCCGGGCAATTGCAGCCAGCGTCGCGCGCCATTGGTTTCCACGCCGATCAATGGCACCAGCGCCAGAGCCAGCAGAAACACTGCAAAGCCGAGGATAGCGGCACGCCGGGCGGTGGATTTCGACAACAGCGACGTGGCCAGCATCAGCGGCAGGCCGATGACCACCCAGAGGATCTGCCGTTCCAGGAAAAACAGCGGCGGAAAGCGCACATCGCTGCCCGACAGCCTGAGCGCCGCCGCCGGCGACGCCGCCGCGACTGCAATCAGCCCGCAACCGAGCAGCACCAGAAGCATGGCCAGCAGCCGCCGGTCGACGGTTGCGAACCAGCGCGACAACAGATCGCGATCGGCGCGGCGAAAGGACAGATCCATCAGCCCGAGCCTCATGCCGGCAACTCCTCGATCATGCGGCGAAAGCAATCGCCGCGCTGCTCGAAATTGGCGAACTGGTCATAGGAGGAACAGGCCGGCGCCAGCAGCACGGTATCCCCCGGTCGGGCGCGCTTCGCAGCCGATGCAACGGCATTGCCCAGCGTTCCGGAATGCTCCACCGGCACATGCGGCGCCAGAATCTCCGCAAACAGCGGCGCTGCTTCGCCAATGACATAGGCGCGCACGACATGCGACAGATAAGGCAGGCAGGAATCCAGCTCGCGAGTCTTGGCATGGCCGCCCAGAATCCAGTGAATGGCGGGAAATGCCGCCAGCGCCGGCGCTGCACTGGTCGGGTTGGTGGCCTTGCTGTCATTGACATAGGTGACACCGGCCAGCCGGCGGACGATCTCCATGCGATGCGCCAGCCCGGCAAAGCCGCGCAGTGCCCGTTCGATGACGGCATCGGCAATGCCCAGTGCCCGCGCCACGGCAATGGCAACGGCGACATTCTGGGCATTATGCGGTCCGGCCAGCGCCGGCCAGCGCCCCTGATCGGCCGGATCGATATCGGCAGCAGAGACCGCATCCAGAACAACGCCCGCCGGCAGCTGCCCGGCGGCTGCTCGAGTGTAGCAGTCGTCCATGGCGATGACGGCGCGCCCACCCGGTTGCTGCATTGCAAATAGCCGCGCCTTGGCCGCGGCATAGCCTGCCATGCCGCCATAACGTTCCAGATGATCGGGCGTCAGATTGAGGTAAACCGCAATATCGGCAGCCAGAGTTTCGCACAGGTCGATCTGGAAGCTCGACAGTTCCAGCACATAGACGCCACCAGCCGGCAGACATTCGGCATCGAGAATCGGACGGCCGATATTGCCGCCAAGCAGAGCCGGCAACCCGGCTTCGGCAATGATGCTGTGAATGAGCGCCACCGCCGTCGACTTGCCATTGGTGCCCGTGACCGCCACCAGCTT
>CAZIAA010000027.1:0-10113 GCA_964537365.1 uncultured Sandaracinobacter sp. | reverse complement strand
CCGATGCTTCCTTGAAATCCGTATAGCGGCCATGGGCGTAGGCGACGCCGGCGCGTCGGTGGCTGCATAGGTGAAATCGGCAAATGCCGCATAAGCCTTGGTGTCCGCCGTCGCGAACGCCTGCGCAGGATTACCGTACCGACCGTTGTTCTCCATGGGGATGTCGACAGACTGGTCCTGCCCGAAGCGGGCAAGGACGTTGCCGACAATATCGGCGCCGCGGAATTTCGACTGGTCGCAGGAATGGAACATGATTTCCCGAATGGCGCGATAGGCTATATGGCCGACGCGATACTCGACGCGGCTGCGCGCGCAACGCGGTAAAAAACTGGCAACCATATGATGGTCTTTCCCGGCTGCGGGATGGGAAAGCAAAATATTCCATGACTTTCAGGGCCTGCCGAAGTATCATGCCCGGCGGTCAGGGGCGGCCAGCAGCGAAGGTGGTCTGAGTGTCGTTCATCCGGGCGTCGTTCAACGACATTGCGTGGCTCAGCGCCCGGGGTTCGTTGGCGCGGCGGAACAGGCGGGCGTCGCGGTGCGTCAATGCCGGCATCCATGCTTACGGCCTCGTCACGCCGATTGAGGTGGCATGAAGTTTGAGGAACCGCAACGCGTGTTGGACAGCGGCAAGACCATTTACTCCAGCGCGAGAATGCGGGAACGACGCAGCCGGATCCTCTCCGAAACACGTGACCTGATTGCCGAGGGCAGTATCCACGAATTCAGTATGGCGGAACTCGCGGATCGATGCGGGGTCGCGAAACGTACGCTCTACAATGCTTTCCGAAACAAGGATGGTGTCGTAATCGCCGCTATCAACGAGGGCTATGTCACGTTCATGGAACGAACTGTCTTTCATCATCCAGGCGAAACGACCGAAGGCGCAATTGAGCGTCTTGTGCGCATTCACACACGCGCCATCGACGTGAAGTCCTATTTTCGGGCCATCGTGGACATCTATTTCTCTTCCTCGGTTGACGCCGATCTTCGCTCTCTTCTGCATAATATGGCAGGGGATCGCCATCGGCTTTGGCTTGGTAATCTGTCTGCGACCGGGGCGCTGTTGGCCGGTACCGATGTGGAGAAAGCCGCCGACCGTGTGACCAGCCTCGAGAATTTGATCGCCTTTGACTGGTGCCATGAACGCCTCACCGATGCGGAATATGTCGCGTCGTTGATTGCTGACGTGCTGCGTTATGTTTCAAGCCTTGTCGCCCCCCGCGAGCGCGTGGCGTTCGACCAGATCGTCGACCATATTCAAAGTGAAAGTCCGCTTCACCTCCTGGGCATCGCCGGCTAGCCGCACAGGCGTGGGGCCACGGCTTGCAAAGCACGGTGGCATGAAGAAAGCACAGGTCGCAGTCGCCCGACAGCGCGCCGGCATCCTCCGCTGCGCCTCCGGTTCGAATCGACGAACAGGCCCGACAGAAACCCGCAATCAAAGGGCGCGTTTGAAGGCGCGGCGAAATTCGCTCTCCGAAGTGCGCCCGAGCAGGCGCAGATGGCCGATCAGATGGCCGGGCGTCCCGCCCAGCCCCAGGCCAAAGGCATGTACGGCATTGCGGCTGAGCTGACCCTCAATGCGGGCGGCGTCGGTGGTGAGAGTCTGGCGCAGCCTGTCAACATTGCCGCCGGCATCCGCAAGCGCTCGTTCCGCCGTGCGGGCATTGGCGCGGCCGCCGCCCTGCATCAGCGCTGCATGCACCGGCAGATACAGCCCTTGCGCATCGGCGGCGATGGCCACGCGCGCGGCAGCGCGGCTGTCGTCACCGAAAATCGGCCAGTCGAGGAATTTCACCCGCACGCCGCCATTGCGGTCGACCGCCGCCATCATCTGCCGGTGCGTCGGGCGACAGACCGGGCAGTTATAGTCGGTGAACACCAGCATGGTGAGGTTGCCCGCACTATTGCCGCCGATGGGGGCGGTTTCGGCCAGTGCCGCGCGCACGACCGGGCTGTCGGGAAGCAGTGTGCCCACGGGCTGCAGACGTCGGAGCGCCAGGCTGCCGATGCCGGCGACGGCAGTGACGCCGCCCAGTGCGAGCAATTCCCGGCGGGACAATCTGGCTTTGCGCTGCATCGCGCGACTTTACCCGACTTGACAATATGGCGTCTATCCGCAGGGTGAAACACAGGAAGGTGCAGCATGTTGGATATCTTGATCCAAAACGCGACGTTGGTGGATGGAACCGGGGAAGCCGCCCGCACGGCCGATATTGCCATTCGCGACGGGCGAATCGTCGAAGTCGGGACGATCGACGCGCCGGCGCGGCGGACGATCGACGCTCGTGGCCGGCTGGTGACTCCGGGGTTCGTCGACATCCACACCCATTATGATGGCCAGGCCAGCTGGGATTCGATGCTGGCGCCGACCAGCTTCAATGGCGTGACCTCGATTGCCATGGGCAATTGCGGAGTCGGCTTTGCCCCCGCCCATGCCGAACAGCGTGACTGGCTGATTCATCTTCTGGAAGGGGTGGAGGACATTCCCGGCACGGCGCTCGCCGAAGGGCTGAGCTGGGATTGGGAAAGCTTTCCGGATTATCTCGATGCGCTGGGACGGCGGGAGTTCGTCCTCGATGTGGCGGCGCATCTGCCACATGCGGCGCTGCGCACCTATGTCATGGGCGAACGCGGTGCCGACCATTTGCAGCATCCGACCGAAGCCGAAATCGCCCGTATGGCAGCGCTGGTTGCCGAAGCGCTGGAAGCAGGAGCGCTGGGCTTTTCGACCTCGCGCACCATTGTCCATCGCACCAGCAAGGGTGAAAAGCTGGGCACATTGCAGGCCGGCGAAGCCGAATTGCTGGCCATTGCCGACGTCATGCGGCGCACCGGCAAGGGGGTCATCCAGCTGATTTCCGATGCCTATCTCGATGCCGACGATGCCTTTGCCGATCGCGAACTGGACCTGATCGAGAAAATGGCCCGGCGCAGCGGCCGTCCGCTGTCTTTCTCGCTGCAACAGCCGGATGAAACGCCGGACCGCTATCGCCATATCCTGCAGCGGGTGCAGCAGATGGTGGCGGACGGGCTGGATGTGAAATGCCAGGTGGCGCCGCGCCCGATCGGTGCATTGCAGGGGCTGGGGGCGACTTTGAACCCGTTCCTGTTCTGTCGCGAATGGCGGCGAATCGAAAAGCTGCCATTGGCCGACAAGGTGGCGGAACTGGCCGACGCGCAAGTGCGCGCGACGCTGCTGCGCCAGCATGCCGAGACCTTCCCGCAAGGCTTTGGTGCGTTGATTGCGCATGGCTTCGATCGCATGTTCCGGATGACCGATCCGGTCGATTACGAACCGATGGCGGAACATTCCATTGCCGCCGAAGCGGACAAAGTCGGGGTCACGCCTGCGGAATATGTGCTGGATGTGCTGCGCGAAGAGGACGGGCGGCGGCTGATTTACATGCCGCTGATCAATTACGTGCGCGGCAGCCTCGATGATGTGCATGAAATGCTGACGGCGCCGCACACCCTGTATGGCTTGTCGGATGGCGGCGCGCATTGCGGCACCATCTGCGACGCCAGCTTCCCGACCAGCACGATTGCGATCTGGGCGCGGGGGAATCGTTCGGGGCGGCGTATTCCGCTGCCGGAACTGGTGCATGGCCTGACCCAGCGCAACGCCTTGCATCTGGGCTGGATGGATCGCGGCGTCGTTGCGCCGGGCTATCGCGCCGACATCAATATCATCGATCTCGACCGGCTGTCGGTGTCGCCGCCGCACATGGTGCATGACCTGCCGGCGGGCGGCGGCCGCCTGTTGCAGAATCCGAACGGAATCCTGCTGACCATCTGCGATGGTGTGGTGACATTTGAAAATGGCACTGCAACGGGCGCGCTGCCGGGGCGGCTGGTGCGCGCCTGACGCCTCAGCGCCGCGCCGTTGTCGCTGTTGTCACACGCGCCTCGTCACACGCGGCGCATGTGCGGCACGCGCCACAGCATCCAGGCAGTCGCCAGTGCCAGCAGGGCTGCCAGCGCGAATGGCATGCCGGGCAGTTCGGCGATGGCGCCCTTGCCGGAAAAGCGCGTGAACAGCCAGGCAAAGGCGGGCGGACCGATGATGATGGTCAGTGATTGCAGGGTGGCCAGCATGCCCTGCAATTCGCCCTGACGGTCGGGGGCGGTGCGCGACGTCATCATGGCCTGCAGGGCGGGGATGGTCAGCCCGCCGATGGCGTTGATGGTCAGCCCGACATAGACCAGGCTGGGCGTGTCGGCGAAAAAGAACATGCAATTGGCAGCAATGCCGCCGCAGGCGCCGATGATGGAGGTGCGCCATTCCCCGAACCAGCGCACGCTGTGGCGCACCAGCAGACCGTTGGTGAGCGCTATCATCACGCCGATATAGGCAATGGACAGGCCGATGCTGAATGCTTCCCAGTGATAGCGATAGGCGGCGATATAGCTCCAGATCGAATAGAGCACCTGCACGCTCATGTGCCAGATGAAGTAGATGCTGGCGAAGCGGCGCAAGGAGCCTTCCAGATTGCGCAGCATCAGCAGGCTGCCCAGCACATTGGCCCGGCGCCAGCTGAACGGCCGTCGCCGCGCTCGTGGCAGCGATTCCGGCAACAGGAAAAAGCCGATGGCGATGTCGATCACTGCAAGCGCGGCGGCGGCGAAGAAGGGCGCGCGCGGGCTGAGGGCGCCGACGATGCCGCCGAGCGCCGGCCCCAGCACGAAGCCGATGCCGAAAGTAACGCCGACGAGACCGAAGGTCTGCGCGCGCTTTGTTGGTGGTGCGATATCGGCGATATAGGCGTTGATGGCGGCAATGCCGCCGGCGGTTGCGCCGCCCAGCGCCCGTGCCACAAACACCAGCCACAATTGCTCGGCAATGCCGACGACCAGCATGCTGATGGCAAAGCCGGCCAGCGACAGCAGCAGCACCAAGCGCCGGCCGAAGGCATCGGACAGGCTGCCGAGGATAGGCGAAAAGAGGAACTGCATCAGCGCATAAGTCATGACCAGCAGGCCGCCGATGCCGGCGGCTTCGCTGGTGTCCATATGCCCCAGTTCGGCGACCAGTTGCGGCAGCACCGGAATGATCAATCCGAAGCCGACCATGTTGATCAGCACGGTCAGCAGAATGAACAGCAATGGGCCGCGCGGGACTCCGCCCGCGTCGGCGGTTTCGTTCAAGCACCCGGCCTTCTGGCGGGATCGTCGGGGTTGAGCTTGCCGTGCGCGCGCTCATAGGCCTTGATATCGCCAGCTGCGAGCAGACGCGCCTGCGATTGCCACTGGTCCCGTTCCGGCCGGCCCTGAAAGCGGTCGAGTCTGCTGTCGACGATGGCCAGTTGTTCCGGAGTCCAGCTCGCGATCTGGCGATAATGATAAACGCCGAGATCGTGCAGCAGTGCGGAAAGTTTCGGGCCGATGCCTTTGATCCGGCCGAGATCGTCCTCGGGCCCGTCCGGTGCTGCGAGGAACGGGGAAGCACCGGCTTCGGCGGCATCCGGAGCGGATTCCGCGCCCGGCTCAGTGCCGGATGCCGGGGCTGGCGTGGTGGTGGCAGCAGTAGCAGGTGGCGGTGGCGCAGCGGTGCGACGGCGCAGCCGGGCCAGGATATAGACCAGCGCCAGCAGCAGGACGATGCCGATGAGGAGGAGCATCTCATTCTGATTCATGGACATGCGCATCGGCATGGCAAGGCGCTGTGCATGGGTCAAGCTGACAATCGTGGATCAATGCAATCGGCCCTGCTAACACGGCTGCCGAGATGACCCATATTGCCCGGCCACAGCAGATCGACGCGCGCGGACTTCGCTGTCCGTTGCCGGCGCTGCGGCTGGCACGCACCGTGCGCGAAAGCGGGGCCGGACATTATCTGCTGCTGGCGGACGATCCGGCCGCCAGCCACGATATTCCGGCGTTGTGTCAGGAACGCGGCTGGACTTTGCTGGACGCCGGTGCCGGCCGGTTCTCAGTTCTGGTTGACGACTGAGCAGGCTTCGCCGGCAACCGCCAGCCGGCCGCAGATGTCCTTGGCCGCCGCCTTGTCGGCGACTCGCGCCCGCAGCCGATACAGCGTCTTGCCGTTCTGGGTGGTGGGAATGATCAGCGGCTCCAGCCCCTGCAGATAGGCAAAGCGGCTGCTGAGCGCCTGAAATGCCGATCGGGCGCGGGCATTGGTGGAAAATGCCCCCAGCTGGATCAGGCCGGTCGGAGCTGCAATTTGTGCCGGGGTGGCTGCATCCGGGCTGTTGGCAGGCAGGATGATCTTTGGTGCAGTGGCGGGCTTGTCCGGCGCCTTCACTGGCTCGGCTGGCTTTGCCGTCGCGGCCGGCGCTGGTTCGCGCAGGACTTCGGTGACGTCGCTATCTTCTTCTGGTGCGGCGCCGGGCTTTGGCAAGGGTTCTTCGGGCAGGGCATCCAGGGCAATGCGTGCATCCGTGCTGCGGCCTTCGCTGGTGCCATAGAGAATCTGCCCCTGGCCCTCGACCGGAACTCCGTCGGCGCCAGGCCCCGTTGGCTGCACTTTCCATGCCCCCGGCGCAGTCAGCAGCGGCGCTTCGACGCCCGGGGCGGGGATGTCGATTGGTGCATCACCGCGCTTGGACACCAGCGAGATTCCGACCGCGACGCCAATCGTCAGCAGCACGACGACGAGAATGATGATGACGAAAATACGAGTGCCGATGAGGGTGTGAATCGGGCCCTCGTCCTCGTAATCGGATTCATCCAGCCAGGGTGCCGTGCCGGCGTCCTGGCCGCGGTCCGATCCGCGCCGCATGTTCGGCCCTTTTCCCATCAGCGCAGTCCTCCTGCCGGAGTGACATCCATGACCGACAGCGCCATAATTCCGCCCACGACGCCGATGGTCAACAGCGCGACGAGGAGAATGAGGATGACGAAAATACGAGTGCCGATGAGGGTGTGAATCGGGCCCTTATCCTCGTAATCGGATTCATCCAGCCGGGGTGCCGTGCCGGCGTCCTGGTCGCGGTCCGGTTCGCGCTGCATATTTGGCCCTTTTCCCATCAGTGCAGTTCCTCTGCCGCAGTGACACCCATGACCGACAGCGCCGTCCGGATTACCTGCGCGACTGCGCCCGCCAGCTGCAGCCGTGCCGCCGTCAGCGGCAGATCGTCTTCGCGCAGGAAGCGGAAGGCCGGATCGTCATTGCCACGATTCCACAGGCTGTGAAAGGTGCTGGCCAGATCATTCAGATAAAAGGCGATACGATGCGGTTCGCGCGCCTGTGCCGCCTGCCGCACGATACGCGGCCATTGCGCTGCAATTCGGACCAGCGCCAGTTCATCGCCATCGAGCAGGGCGGGATCGGCCGCAGGCAGGGCGAGCGCTTCGGCCTTGCGCTGCAACGAGCGGATACGGGCATGGGCGTAATGCACATAGAACACCGGATTGTCGCGCGATTGCTGCACCACTTCGGCAAAGTCGAAGTCCAGCATGGCTTCCGGCCGCTTGGTCAGCATCATGAAGCGCACGACATCGCGGCCGACTTCCTCGACGACATCGGCAAGGGTGACGAAATTGCCGGCCCGCTTCGACATCTTGATCGGCGCGCCGGCGCGAAACAGCCGCACCATCTGCACCAGCTTGACGTCGAGCGTCTTGGCGCCATGGGTCAGCGCTTCGACGGCGGCCTGAATGCGCTTGACCGTGCCGGCATGATCCGCCCCCCAGACATCGACCAGCGCGGATGATCTGGAAGCTTTTTGCGCATGATAGGCGAGGTCATTGCCGAAATAGGTGCGCTCGCCGCTGGATTTGCGGATGGGCCGGTCGAGATCGTCGCCATAGGCCGTCGACCGGAACAGCGGCAGTTCGACCGGCTCCCAATCATCCGGTGTTTCGCCTTTGGGCGGCGGCAGGATGCCGTCATAGACCAGATCGCGGCTGCGCAATTCGGCTTCGGCGCGCTCCGGGGCGCCGGATTCCACCAGTTCGGCTTCGGATGAAAAGATATCATGGTGGATGCCGAGCAATGCGAGATCATGGCGGATGAGATCCATCATCGCCGCGACCGCGCGGCGGCGGAACAGGACCAGCCATTCGGCTTCGGGCGCCTTGGCATAGCGGTCGCCGAATTCCGCTGCCAGTGCCTGCCCGACGGGGATGAGATAATCGCCCGGATAAAGGCCATCCGGAATGGCGCCGACATCTTCGCCCAGGGCTTCGCGATAGCGCAGATGCGCCGAGCGCGCGAGCACATCGACCTGGCCGCCGGCGTCATTCACATAATATTCGCGCACGACCTTGTGGCCGGCAAAGGCCAGCAGGCCGGCCAGGGCGTCGCCAACGACGGCGCCACGGCAATGCCCCATATGCATCGGTCCGGTTGGATTGGCCGACACATATTCGATATTAATGGGCAGTGGGTCTGTGCTGGGCGTGCCGCGGCCGTAATCTGCCCCCTCGTCCAGGATGCGCTGCAATTCCGCCTGCCAGACCGAATCCGCCAGCCGCAGATTGATGAAGCCCGGCCCCGCCACTTCGGCAGTGGCGATGTCCGCCTGTCGGGCGAGACCGGCGGCGATCCGGCTGGCCAGTTCGCGCGGCTTGCATTGCGCGGCCCTGGCCAGCGCCAGCGCGGCATTGGTGGCGAGATCGCCATGGCTGGGGTCGCGTGGCGGCTCGACGACAATGGCCGGCAGCTTTTGCTGTGGCGCAATGGTGCCATCGCCGCGCAACAGTTCCACCTGTTCGGCAATGCGCTGTTCGAACCGCTGAAATATGTCCAACATCCGTCTCCTTGCGCGCGGCCCGGCTGTTCGGCTGTGCCTCCGGCGCGTCGCGACCTGTCGTTAGCGCCGCGGCTGTCATCGCTCAACCACTGCCGGCGGCAAGCGGGGCAGGGCGGGCGATAAAAAAGGCGCAGGCGGGGGACGCCTGCGCCTTTCAGCCGGGGGGTCCGACAGTGGGGCTGTCTTCATCCCCGGCGGGGGAGTCAGAGGGTAGGGCAGCTATTGCGCTTCCGTCCCTGTCGCAATGCTGAACGATGATCGTCTGACGCATGATGCGCAATTCATTGACTCCGAGCAGCGCAAAAGCCAGCAGCAAGGGCGCCCAGTAATAGATGAGCCGATACAGAATCAGCGCCGATATCAGCGAGGGTTTGTCGACTTCGGGCAGGGTGACCAGAATGACGGCTTCGAAAACGCCGATTCCACCCGGCGCATGCGCCAGCAGCGCAACGACGAAGGCAACCACATAGGCCACCAGAAAATCCGGATAATGGTGCCAGGATTCCGGTGGCAGCAAGACCAGCAAGGCAGCGCTGGCAATGGAAATATCGGTCGCAGCGAGGGCGAATTGCGCCGTCGCCTGTTTCAGGGTCGGCACCGGCAGGGTCCAGCCGAGAATTTCCAATGGCCGGGATTCCCGGGCACAGACAATGACATAGCCGATGATCGCAGTCAGAACGGCGAGACCGATGGCGAACTGCAGCTCATAGGACATGGTCGAATCATGCACGCGCAAGGCGCCTGGAAACAGCACCAGGAAAATCCCCAGCAACAGAAAGATGCCGAGCCAGTAGGTCACGCCGGCAATCACCACGACGCGGGCGATATCGGCGGCATCCAGCGATGTGCCATGATAGGCGCGCCAGCGGGCGGCCGCGCCGGTAACCGGCGCGAAGCCGAAATTATGGCTGAGATTATAGGCCGTAAAACTGGCGAGCAAGGCCCGCCAATAGGCCTGCGGCTTGCGAATCGCATGCAGGCTGAGGACATCGTAAAAGCTAAGCACGAAGAAAGACACCAGCGTCAGCAGCGCCGCAAGCAGGATCTGATGCGGGGTGATGCGCTGGAAGGCAGCAGCGATGTCCGCCAGTTGCACTTCCTTCAGAATGCCGCTCAGCACGATCGCGGCAATGGCAAGGGCCATGGTGATGAGCGCGATCGTCGCTTGTGTCTGGTAGATACGCAGCCAGACGATTATGCGCGCCAGACGCGGATCAAGGTGCATGATCAGCCTGTCTGGCGATTGTGGTAATTGCTGTCCAGCCAGGCACGGTAGCTGCCATCCAAAATGGCGCGCCACCAGTCTTCATGGTCGAGATACCATTGGATGGTCTGGGCGAGGCCAGAGGCGAAGCTGTGCCTGGGGCGATAGCCCAGTTCGGCGCGGGCCTTG
>CAZIAA010000026.1:0-10637 GCA_964537365.1 uncultured Sandaracinobacter sp. | reverse complement strand
CGGCAACGGCTTCCGCCATTTCCGCGGCATCATCATATTCCCACCACTCGACTTCGATCATGCGACTTCCATTCTGCAACGGATCCCTGGCGACATCACAACCGCCGGTATTCCACAGGGAGAGGCAGACACAGTTGACGCAGGCTGTCAATGCAAGCGGCCGCATTTGCGGCAAAATGGCGGGCGGCGGCCATTGCCCGGCAACAGTGGATTTTCGGTTCCGGCAAGCTCGCCTTTCCTGACGCCACCATGGTTGCAGCGCGCCGGCTCCTCCAGTATCAGGACCGCAGCATTATCAGATCCAGTCCATTCAGCATGAAGGGGCCCGGCCGCGTGGCTACTGCCGTTTCCGATTCGTCTCCTGTCGCCCGCGAGGCCATGATCGAGTGCCAGCTCAAACCCTGCGGTGTGACTTCACCACGGGTGGCTGCTGCGTTCCATGCAATCGCACGAGAGCCATTCGTCACGCCTGACCGGCGCCGAATCGCCTATGTCGATGCGCCGCAGCCGGTTGCCGGCGGACGGGAACTGCTGGCCCCGCTCAGCCTCGGCTATCTGCTGCAGATGGCGGAAATCACCGGCAATGACCGGGTGCTGATCGTCGGCACGGCCACGGGCTATTCCTCGGCCGTGGTGGCGGAACTGGCCGGTGCCGTGGTGGCGCTGGAATGCGATGCCGACCTCGCTGCCGCTGCCCGCCGGAATCTGGAATCAGTACCGAATATTCATGTCGTTGAAGGTCCGCTCGATGCCGGCTGGGCGGAGGCTGCGCCCTATGACGTCATTCTGATGGATGGCGCGATCGAATTTCTGCCGCCGCTGTTTGCCGATCAGTTATGCGATGGCGGCCGATTGTTGACCATCCTGTCGGGTGAAGACGGGGTGGGCCGGGCTGCACGCGGAATCAAACATGGCGGGCTGCTCACGCTGGAGCCATTTGTGGAAAGCCCGGCGCGAATCCTGCCTGCCTTCGAAAAGCCAATGCGATTCCAGTTCTGAAGGCAGCCCGGGTGTTGAAACACCTGTTCCTCACCCTGGTGCTCGTGGCGGTGCCGGCCGCGGCCGAAAATCTGCCGGACGCCATTGCCGCCGCCTATGCCAGCAACCCGGAAATCACGGCCGCGCGCGCGCGTTTGCGGCAGGTGGATGAAGGTGTACCGCTAGCGGCAGCCGCAGGGCGACCACAGATCGATCTGACCGGGGATTTCACCCAGCAATTCGCCCCCGGCGCGCATGCGTCTGGCCGGTTGCTGCAAGGCGGCGCTGTCATCAGTCAGTCGATCTATGAAGGCGGCCGGGTCAGCGCCGGTATATCCGCCGCCGAAGCGCAGATTGCCGCCGAACGCGCGCGGCTGCGCTCCACCGAATATGCAGTTATCGTCGACACCGTCACGGCTTATGCCGATGTGCTGGAAAAAATCGCGCTGGTGGACCTGAATACCGGTCAGGTAGAGCTTTTGAGCGAGCAGCTGCGCGCGTCGCAGGATCGTTTCGAAGTCGGCGATCTGACGCGCACCGATGTCGCCCAGAGCGAGGCCCGACTGGCTGCCGCCCGGGCTGGATTGCAAGCGGCACAGGCGCAACTGATCGTCGCCCGTCAGGCCTATCGCCGGCTGGTCGGCCATGATCCGGTCGATCTGGAACCATTGCCGCCCTTGCCGGAAATACCAGCGAGCGAGGAACAGGCGCGTAGCCGCGCCTTCGAACAGAACCCGGACCTTGCCGCGGCACGTTTTGCCGAAAAGGCCGCGGCGGAAAATGTCCGCGCTGCCAAGGCCGGGCATCTGCCGTCGGTGCAGGTCAATGCCGGGGCGCAATATGTGCATGGCACAGACACCGTTGCCGCGCTGACCGGCTTTACCCCGGCCTTTGGCGTGTCGGCGCGCATGCCGCTGTTTTCCGGTGGCCTGATTGCAGCCCAGGTGCGGCAGGCGCAGGCAAGACAGAGCGAAGCGCTGGAGAATATCAGCTGGGTGGAAAGGTCTGTGCATGAAGCCGCCACCAGCGCCTTTGCATTGCTGCGCACGTCGCAATCGCTGATCCAGTCCGCCGAAGCGCAGATCCGCGCCAATGCGCTTGCGGCCGAAGGCGTACGACAGGAAGATCTGGTCGGCAGCCGCGATATTCTGGATGTCCTCAATGCCGAACAGGAATTGCTGAACGCCCAGGTCAGCCTGGTCGAAGCGCAGCGCGACCGGCAGGTTTCCGCCTATCAGCTGTTCATGGTGACCGGTGAACTGGAACAGGTTCTGGATGGCGCGCCAATCGGACGCTATGATGCCGAGGCCAATGCCAGACGCGTACGCGGCAAGGGCTGGCAGGAATTCAGCCATGATCCCGACCCGCGCCAGAACCGGGCACGCGATCAGGCGCCGGCAATGATCGGGCCCAGAGAGTGATCGGAACCCGAGAATGATTGGAGCCAGAGCGTGACTGCAAATTCTCCCGGCCGTTCGTCTCTCGATCCGAATCTGGCCTCTATCCTCGAATCGATCCGGGCGACCGTGACTTCGGATTCACCCCCCGCCCCGCGCAAAGCCGCCGATCCGGGCGTGGACGAGCCTGACAGCAACCGTGAGGCCGACGCGGATACCGTGCCGGATTCCATACAGGCCCCGCCGCCGGCAAGCCCGGCCAAGCCGCGCGGACCAACGGTCGAGGAATTTCTGGCGGAACTGATCCGGCCGCAGGTTCAGGCCTGGCTCGATGCCAATCTGCCGGAAATCGTGCAGGAAATGGCGCGCGCGGAAATCGCCCGGCTGACTGGATCGGAATAGCCTGCGCCCCACGGCCGCAGCGCAGCGAAACCCGCTGGCCGGTTGCAGAAACGCAGCTTTTGCCAGGCTCCTGCCTTCCATCCGGGCGGCTGTCGGGCTAACGCCTCTCTCCATGCTGGAAAAGACATTCAATCCCGCCGAAATCGAAGCGCGCTGGGCCGCGCACTGGGAAAAATCCGGAGCATTCCGCCCTGCCCGCCCCGACGCCAAACCGTTCACCATCATCCTGCCCCCGCCCAATGTGACCGGCACGCTGCACATCGGCCACGCGCTCAACCAGACATTGCAGGATATCCTGATCCGCTGGCAGCGGCTGCGGGGCCGCGACGCGCGCTGGATCGTCGGCACCGACCACGCTGGCATTGCCACGCAAATGGTGGTGGAACGCCAGCTCGAAGCTGAGGGCCTGCGCCGGCAGGACATGGGCCGGGACGCGTTTCTGCAACGGGTGTGGGCATGGAAGGAACAATCCGGCGGCGCCATCACGCAACAGATGCGGCGACTGGGCGCCAGCTGCGACTGGGCGCATGAACATTTCACCATGGATGCGGATTTTGCCCGCGCCGTCAGCCATGTGTTCGTCAAATTATACGACCGCGGGCTGATCTATCGCGACAAAAGGCTGGTCAACTGGGACCCGAAATTCCAGACTGCGATTTCCGATCTTGAAGTGGAAACCCGCGAAATTCAGGGGCATTTCTGGCATCTGCGCTACCCGCTGGCGGATGCTGATGGCTATCTGGTGGTGGCAACCACGCGCCCGGAAACCATGCTGGGGGACACCGCCGTTGCCGTCAATCCCGACGATGATCGCTATCGCCATCTGATCGGCAAGCAGATCCTGCACCCGCTGACCAATCGGCGGATTCCGATCATTGCCGACGCCTGGGCCGATCCGGAACTGGGATCGGGTTGTGTGAAGATCACCCCGGCGCATGATTTCAACGACTGGGCCGTCTATGAACGGCACCGCGACATCGGCTGGCTGAACATTCTGGATGCACGCGCGCAGATTGTCGATGCTGCTGAAATCCCCGAACAATATCGCGGGCTGGACCGGTTCGAAGCGCGCAAACGAATCGTCACCGATCTCGATGCGCTCGGTCTGCTCGACCATATCGAGGACAAGGTCATTCAGGTTCCGCATGGCGACCGTTCGGGCGTGGTGATCGAACCCTGGCTGACCGATCAATGGTATGTCGACGCCGGTAAAATTGCCGTCAAGGCGCGCGCCGCCGTCGCCGATGGCGAAACACGCTTCGTACCGCAAGCCTGGGAAAAGACCTATTTCAACTGGATGGACAATATCCAGCCCTGGTGCATTTCCCGCCAGCTGTGGTGGGGCCATCAAATTCCCGCCTGGTATACCCCCGATGGTCAGGTGATCGTCGCCATCGACGAAGCGCAGGCACAGGAAAAGGCTGGCAAGGACGTTCCGCTCAGCCGTGACCCGGATGTGCTCGACACCTGGTTTTCATCCGGGCTGTGGCCATTTGCAACACTGGGCTGGCCGGAACAGACAGACGACCTCGCGCGCTATTTCCCCGGCGATGTGCTGGTCACGGCGTTTGACATCATTTTCTTCTGGGTTGCCCGGATGATGATGCAGAGCCTTGAACTGACTGGAAAAATCCCGTTTCACACCATCTACTGCCATGGTCTGGTGCGAGACGCCAATGGCCAGAAGATGTCGAAGTCCAAGGGCAATACCGTCGACCCGCTGCAATTGATCGATCGTTATGGCGCCGATGCGCTGCGGCTCACGCTGGCCGCCTCGGAGGCGCAGGGGCGTGATGTCAAATTCGATGAAAAGCGAGTCGAAGGCTATCGCAACTTCGCCACCAAATTGTGGAACGCCGTCCGCTTCGCCCAATCGCAAGGAATCTCTGCGTCCGCTTCATCCGAACAACCCGCGGCAACGCATGCTGTCAATCGCTGGATTCTGGCGGAAGCCGCTGCCGCCACCAGCCAGGCCGATGCCGCCCTGCATGGCTATCGCTTCGACCAATACACACAAGGACTGTATCACTTCGTCTGGAGCCGTTTTTGCGACTGGTATCTGGAACTGATCAAGCCGCTGCTGGCGGAAGAAGGCCCGCTCGCCGATGAAACCCGGCGCGTGGCGGGCTGGGTGCTGGACCGCATCCTTGTGCTGCTGCACCCGGTCATGCCTTTCATCACCGAACAGCTCTGGCATGCCCTGGGCGCACGCGCGCAGGATCTGATTCTGGCGGACTGGCCGCAGACTCCTGCCGAATTGCCCGCCGCCATCAGCGAAATCGACTGGCTGATCGAACTGGTGTCGGCCATTCGCTCGGCCCGAACAGAGCTGAATATTCCCAACAGCGCCACGCTCACGCTGCACACCACCGAGGCCGATGCAGCCACGGCTGCGAATCTGCAAACGCACCGCACAGCGTTGCAGCGGCTGGCCCGAATCGAAAATATTATTCTTGCACCGTCGCCGACAACCGGCCTCGCCCAGATCGTGGTTGACGGCCGCACTTACGCCATTCCGCTGGCCGGCGTCATTGACATCGCGGCCGAACGCAGCCGCCTGCAAAAATCCGCCGAGCGCGCCGAAAGCGAAGCCGCAAGTCTTGGCAAGAGACTGGCAAATCCCGGTTTTCTGGAACGCGCCAAGCCCGAAGCCGTGGCCAAGGCGCGCGCGGACCACGCCCAGCGCAGCACCGAAGCCGAGCATTTCCGCGCCGCACTGGCGCGCCTCGAGGCCTGAAGCCACTGCCCCACGGCAGCCGGCCATAGCGCCGGGCTCCTGGGACCTTGTCGAATCCGGCAACGGCCGGCGTTGACAACACATCCATGGCGCGATTCGTCGTCGTCAGCGGCAAACGCCTTGCTGCTGCCTGTTGGAACACGAGGCAGCAGCAAGATCGCAACCAGGCACGAATCCAGGAATGATTGTCCATCGCGACCTTCCGCCTGTTCGCCCTCTGGCGGGAAGCCGGGTAGCACATCATTCTGACTGCAAAATGTAGGATTATTCCTTCGGCATCTTCGGTAATTGCGTTTTTCGCCTATTCCTCTATCGTCAATGCCAGAAGTTCGAGGGTCATTGAAATGCGTCCATCGGCATGACGGGCATAGCCATGTTCATTCAGTTCCGCATCCGCCAGAAACTGGCCGCCTTCCCCTGCGCTCAAGGCTTCGAGATCTGCCGCCAGCCGGCCGCGCGCCTGCAGGACCAGCGGTTGCGGCCCCTCGATTCTGAACTGCAGGCGGTGACGTTCACCGCGGAATGTCAGGCTGGCCCAGGGCTCCGTTGCGACGGTCTCGACGATCAGCGTCGGCGCGGAATCGCAGAGCTCGCCAACGCCGTCGGCCCCGGTGCCGGCAATGGCGGCCCGAATGGCGCGCAACAAGGCAGCGTTTGTTTGCTGCAACGTCATTCGCATGCAAAACCTCCCATGCGCAGGCGCCGTTCCGTTGCCCTGCGCTGGTCTTCCGGCAGGTCGGCCAGCAAATCCATCAAATGGGCGCGCACGCGATGCTCCATGCGGCTGCCGGGCTGGCGGCCGCGGCGCAAATCATGCACGAGGCGGGGATCACGAACGCTGTCGCGTCCGAAACGGGAGGGAGGGATATTGGTGACTTTCAGACAAATCTCGATTGCATGCAGCAGGGACATGGCCCGATTACTCCTCAACTCAACGACCCTGTGCCCGCTCGCATCTTCCCATTCTGTTGCCGGAAAGAGAAATGTCCGAATCGGATGCAGGGACATTGATAGGCATTTTCCTACTAGTCTAGGTTATTTTTCACTATGAGTGACAATTCTTCGCAATCCTCTCCGGCTGAATACGTGGACGCGGACGATCATGAAGCGCTGGCGCGGGCCACGCTCGATCGTCTGATCCAGGAATCCGGCGAGGGTTATGCCGCCATTTCCAGACTGATCGGCCGCAACGCCGCCTATATTCAGCAATATGTGAAGCGTGCCGTGCCCCGGCGCCTGTCGGAAGAAGACCGGCAGCGCCTGGCCTGCTATTTTGGAATCAGTGAAGAACTTCTGGGCGCGCCAGCCCTGCCCGCCCAGCGCATTTCCCCCGATTCCACCCAGCATGACTGCATCGAGATCCGGCGTATGCGCAAACCACCGGGCGAACATCCCCGGATCCTGCTCGATCGCACGCTGCTGTATGGGCTGGGACAATCCCGTGAAAACTGGCTGGTCGCGCATCGAATCGACGATGATTCCATGGCGCCAACCTTGAACGAGGGCGATCTGGTGCTGATCGACACAGCGGATTTTCGCGAGCATCTGCGCGACGGCATTTACGCCATCGAGAATGGCAACCGGATTTTCGTCAAGCGCCTGGCCATCAATCCGGTTTCGCTGCGCGTCACCGTGCTTTCGGACAATTCGGCCTACACCTCAGTCGCGGAATGCGAACAATCGGAAGTGCATATCATCGGCCGCGTCGTCTGGCACAGCCGAATCATCTGAAATCCGGATTGCTGCGGGCCAGTTCATCAGTGGATCTGGCGCGGCTGTATCAGCGCCCGGCCAGCCAAAGGCCCACAGCAGCGATCAGCCCGAGCAGAAAGCCGCCAAGTGCACCCGCCGAAGGTTCGCCAATGAACAGCCCGACGATCACCCCCAACAGCACGCCCAGCGCCATCAGCACGCCATAGCCACGCATTTCCGGCGACGGCTGCTCTGATGGTGGCTTCACGATCGTCTCACTTCACAGCTGTTCAAATGAACAAACGCACATTGGTTTGCAATCTCGTAACATATTGAATTTATGGGGCGATCGACGGGGATCGAACCCGCAACCTCTGGTACCACAAACCAGCGCTCTAACCAATTGAGCTACGATCGCCACGCGGACATCCGTCTTTCGCACGGCGGATGCCAGAATGATGCGGCCAATAGTCGGCCGGGGTTCCCGGCGTCAAGCATCCGCTTGTGCGCCAACCCGACGGGCTATTTGCCGACATTATAGGCAAGGGCCGGATCGTCCAACTGGAAACCGACCAGAACTTCGAATGTCGCCGCGCGCACCGCTGCCTTCACCCGTGGCTCCGACATCGGGTCAATGAGGGAATCCTCGGCATCGGGCTGGCGCTTGCGAGTCAGCCTATCTTCGATATCGGCCGGCAAGGTGACAGCCGCGCGGGCCACCCGCGCCCGTGCGCCTCCATCGGCCTCGGCCCGCAGGCTTCCCGCCGCGAATTTCAGCAACACACCGGTCTGCTGCTTCGATACCAGCACATTGCCGCCCTGGGCCATCGCCACGAATATCGGCAGATAGACGTCGCGGGCCGGCCCCGCCTGCCGGCGCTGGGCCGTGACCCGATATGTTACATCCGTTGTCAGATAGTCCGCACCGTCCATGCAATTGTCCTGCAGTTCGGTCAGTTGTGCCGTGAAATCAATGGCATCGGCATTGCGGCTCTGTGGCGGGTCAAATGCAGTGATGCTGCCGGCATAAGCCGGAATTGCAACCGCCGGGCATTGCGATCGACTGACTTTCAGAGGATTATGAGCACAGGCAGCCAGTGCAAGCGTGGATGCGACAAGCGCAAAACTCAGGAGTTTCTTCGACAAACGCGTCTCCCTGCGACATCTTGCGTCGGGTGCTGGATTGCATTTCCGTCCTTAGGCATGCGATGGCCCTGTTGGAAGGGGGTTTCAAGCCGACTTGGTCTTCGCATATAGGACAATAGCGATGATTACAAAGCCTGCGACACCACCCGTCACACCACCAGCCACAAAGCCGGCGGTCGATATTCTGGTTGCCGCGCCGCGCGGATTTTGCGCCGGCGTCGAACGCGCCATCCGCATCGTCGAGCTGGCGCTGGAAAAATATGGCCAGCCAATCTATGTCCGCCACCAGATCGTGCACAACAAATATGTGGTGGACGATCTGCGCGCCAAGGGCGCCATATTCGTCCGCAACCTGGACGAAGTGCCGGATGGCGCCCATGTCATCTTCTCCGCCCATGGCGTTGCCAAAAAAGTGCCGGCCGCAGCCACCAGCCGCGGCCTCGCCTGGCTGGATGCGACCTGCCCGCTGGTGTCCAAGGTGCACCGCCAGGCGGAGCGCATGGTGGATCAGGGGCTGCATATCCTGTTCATCGGCCATGCCGGCCATCCCGAAGTCATCGGCACCTTCGGCCAGGTGCCGGACGACGCCATGACCCTGGTGGAAACGCTGGCCGATGCGGAAAATGTCCAGCCACCCACGGAACAACTGGGCTTTCTCACACAGACCACATTGTCCGTCGACGACACCGCCGCCATCATCGCTGCTCTCAGGCAGCGTTTCCCGGCGATCGAAGGCCCCAGCGGCAAGGACATCTGCTATGCCACCACCAATCGTCAGGGCGCGGTCAAGGCCATAGCCAATCGCTGTGATCTGCTGCTCGTCATTGGCGCGGAAAACAGCAGCAACTCGCAGCGGCTGCGCGAAACCGCTTTACAACAGGGCACGCGCGCGCACCTCATCCAGCGCGCCGCCACGATCGACTGGGACTGGTTCGACGATGTGCAAACGGTCGGAATCACTGCCGGCGCATCGGCCCCGGAAGTGCTTGTCCTCGAAGTCATCAAGGCGATATCGCAGCGTTTCCAGGCCACTGTCGAGGAAGTCGAGAGCATTGCCGAAAATGTCGTCTTCAAGCTTCCGCGTGAACTTGTCGCCTGAATCGCCCTTGCCCGCATCTCTTCGCCAATTTCCGGCCTGAGCCATGGCAGTCTATACCGATGTGCCAGCGCAAGCGCTGCAGCAATTCCTCAGCCGCTATGACACCGGGCAGTTGGTCTCCGTCAAAGGCATTGCCGAAGGCGTTTCCAATTCGAACTTTCTCGTCGAGACGGAAACCGCCCGCTATATTCTCACGCTCTATGAACATCGGATCGACCTGCTCGATCTGCCCTGGTTTCTGGAGCTGATGGAATATCTGGCCGACCATGGCCAGCCGGTGCCCCGCCCCATCCGCGACTGCGATGGCGAAGCACTGCAGGAACTGCAGGGCAAAGCGGCTTGCCTGATACAGTTTCTGCCCGGCTTTTCGGTGCTGCAGCCAACGCTCGATCAGACGAGAGCAGCTGGCCGGGCGCTCGCCAGTCTGCACCTCAATGGCGCCGGATTCGCCAGCACGCGCCCCAATGCGCTTGGTCGGGCGCATTGGCAGGAAGTCGCGGACCAGCTGGGCCAGCGGCTGGATGAAATCGCGCCGGGCCTTGCGGCCACCGTCGCGCACAGCCTGCAAACAGTCCACCAGCACTGGCCCGTGGACCTCCCCTGTGGCGTGATCCACGCCGATCTGTTCCCGGACAATGTGCTGATGCTGGGCGATAAGGTGACCGGCCTCATCGACTTTTATTTCGCCTGCACCGACATCCTTGCCTATGATCTGGCGATTCTGCATGCGGCCTGGTGTTTCCCGGCCGACGGCTGCGCGCCGCTGCCGGGCTATGGCGAAGCGCTGCTGAACGGTTATTCCAGCCTGCGCCCGCTGTCCGACGCCGAACAGGCGGCCTGGCCGGTTCTGGCGCAGGGCGCCTGTCTGCGCTTCCTGCTGAGCCGCGCCGAAGACTGGCTGAAACCGCCCTCCGCCGCGCTGGTGCAGCGCAAGGATCCTTTGCCGTTCCTGCGCCGGCTGCAATATCATATCCGGCAACATGGCTGAGAGGCCAGCGGTTCTGATTGCAACGGATGGCGCCTGCAAAGGCAATCCGGGGCCAGGCGGCTGGGCCGCGATTCTGCAATGGAACGGAGTGGAGAAGATCCTGACCGGCGCCGAACCCGAAACCACCAACAACCGCATGGAACTGACTGCCGCCCTGCGCGCGTTGCAGGCCCTGAACAGGCCGGCCGAAGTCACATT
>CAZIAA010000025.1:0-10872 GCA_964537365.1 uncultured Sandaracinobacter sp. | reverse complement strand
CATAGGCATATTCGACATAGCCGATGGAATTGGGCACCTGCTTCACATAGGCGGCAACGCCTTCATTGCCCTTGCCGCCAATGCCGCCGGCCCAGTTGATGGACGTGCCTTCGCCGAATTCCTTCTGCCAGACCGCGCTCACCTGGGACAGATAATGCGTCAGATTGAAGGTCGTGCCAGAGCTGTCGGAGCGGTGCACCGGCGTGATCGCAGCGTCCGGCAGGCGCGCATCCGGGTTGATGGAAACGATCGCCGGATCATTCCATTTCCGGATCTTGCCGCCATAGATATCCGCCAGGATCGGGCCCGTCAGCCGCAGCTTGCCGGCATCGATTCCGCTGATATTCACGACCGGAACGATTCCGCCAATGATCATCGGGAATTGCGCCAGCCCTGCTTCGGCCAGTTCGGCCGGATCCAGCGGCTTGTCGCTTGCCCCAAAGGTCACCGTGCCAGCCTTGATCTGGGCAATGCCCGCACCCGAGCCGACCGACTGGTAATTGATCTTGTCCCCGGTATTCCTGGCGTAATCCGCAGTCCAGGCAGCCATGACCGGATAAATGAAGGATGCACCCGCACCCGTAATACCGGCTGCGCTCTGCGCATTATCCTGCCCCTGCTGCTGGCAGCCAACGAGAGCAAAAGCCGCGACTGCGCCGATGATGATCGCACTCTTCATTGCATTCCTCAATTCTGCCTCCATTCGAATTGATGGCCGCCCTAGCTTTGTCACATGAGAGTTGAATGACATTTCTGTGACGATTTGATGACAACGCCGCCGGTTGTATCGATCGGCGCAATCAGGCGGCACGTGGCAGATAAATATGCACGGCCGTGCCTTCCCCGAGAACACTGCGGATGTCGAGCCGGCCGCGATGCCGGCCGACGACATGCTTGACGATGGCGAGCCCGAGCCCGGTTCCACCCTCGGCCCGGCTGCGGCTGGTACTGACCCGATAAAAGCGCTCAGTGATGCGGGGCAGATGTTCGGGGGCGATTCCCTCGCCCTTGTCGATGACGCTGATGCGCAGCATTTCGCCGCTGTTTTCGCTGATATCGACAATGACTTCGGAATCGGATCGCCCATATTTCAGCGCATTGGTGATCAGATTGTGCAGAAGCTGCAGCAGTTCGGCACGATCGCCGCGCACGATGGCGCGCGCCAGGCCGGTCTCGATCCGGATGCTGACATTGCGTTCCGCGGCCAGCGCCAGCGAAGCAGCGCGCGCCTCCCGCGCCAAAGCAACGAGATCGACCGGCTGATCCGGCAGCCGGAAGCGGTCCGCTTCGATCCGCGACAGCGACATCAGATCCTCGATCAACCGGTGCATGCGCTGCGCCTGATCGGACATGATGCCCAGAAAGCGCGCGCGCGCTGCCTTGTCCTCGGCCATGCGTTCATCCTGCAGCGTCTCGATGAAGCCCATCAGCGCCGCCAGAGGCGTGCGCAATTCGTGGCTGGCGTTGGCGACAAAATCCGAACGCATCTTATCGGCGGCATAGGCGGCGCTGTGGTCAATCAGACGAACGAGCCGGCTGCCATCATTGCCAAATGGCACGACCGTCATTTCCCAGCGACGGTCCTGGCCGCCGAGTCCGACCAGCTCGACCCGGGTGACAGCTTCGCCGGCACCGGCGCCGGACAGGCTGTCGATTGCGACCGGATGCCGGATTGCAAGCCGGATGTCAGCGCCGTCGATATGGGCGCCCAGCACTGCCCGCGCTGCTGGATTCGCGCGCAGCACACGTCCATCGCGCACAATCAGCAAAGGCTCCTCAATCGCCGCCATCAGCGTCGCTGCATCGGGCACAGACGCAGCGCTATTGTCCGATTGCTGTCCGCTCATGCCGATCTCCGCAAGCCGCGCATCATTCCACCTTCCATCTGTTCCCTGCCAAACAGAATTGAGCCGCCTTTGGGCAAATCCGTTTCTTGCGGGAATTCAATTTCCTGGCAGCCAATTGCCCATTGCCAAAAGGGCCGTGGCATCGGCCGCATGGGCGGCTGACCGGTCATGCTGTCTGGCCGCGCGTTCTTATAATTTTGTTTCCGCGTGTATAGAAAAACTCATTACGAACAATTGCGACATGAATCTAGGCGGGGTGGCAATGATCCGTCAGGAGCCGCAAATGTCCGCATATCCCTCGCCTGTATCCACCCTTTTGCCTGCCCTGCTGAATCCGTCGGCCCTGCTTTTCGGTCGATATCACGCCGGCTGCGCCATGGCTCGCAAAAGCAACCGGATCCGCGCGGTTCGAAGCTGATCCCGCATCATGTGGAATCGTAACCCCGGAGAGATCCTGCGCGCCCCTGACCTGTCGACGCGCGCTCCGATCGGCCGCAATCAGGCTGCACCTGAGGAAATCCGTCGCGAACGGCTGACTCATCTCGAGCGCCTCGAGGGCGAAAGCATTCACATCCTGCGCGAAATCGTTGCCGAAGCAGACAAGCCGGTCATGCTGTATTCGGTCGGCAAGGACAGTGCCGTCATGCTGCATCTGGCGCGCAAGGCCTTTTACCCGGCGCCCCCGCCCTTCCCGCTGCTGCACGTCGACACCAGCTGGAAATTCCAGGCCATGTACGAACTGCGCGACCGCATGGCGCGGGAAAGCGGCATGGAACTGCTGATCTATCAGAACCCCGAAGCGAAAAAGCGCGGCATCAATCCATTCGACCATGGCGCGCTGCACACCGATCTGTGGAAAACCGAAGGGCTGAAACAGGCGCTCGATCTATATGGTTTCGACGCTGCATTCGGCGGCGCGCGCCGCGACGAGGAAAAGAGCCGCGCCAAGGAACGGATATTCTCCTTCCGCACCGCGACGCATGGCTGGGACCCGAAAAACCAGCGCCCGGAATTGTGGGACATCTACAACGCCAGCAAGGCAAAAGGCGAAAGCATCCGAGTCTTTCCAATCTCCAACTGGACCGAGCTGGATATCTGGCAATATATCCAGCTGCACGCCGTGCCGATCGTGCCGCTCTATTTCGCCGCCAGACGTCCGACCTATACCCATGAAGGCCAGATCTTCATGGCCGACGACATTCCCCGGCTGGAACGGGTGCTGGGCCGCAAGCTCGAGATTGTCGAACGCTCGATCCGGTTTCGCACATTGGGCTGTTTCCCGCTGACGGCCGCCATTGAAAGCGAAGCCACCACATTAAGCGAAGTGATTCAGGAAACCCTGCTGACCACCACCTCCGAACGGCAGGGGCGGGTCATCGACCGCGACGCCGGCGGCGCCGGCATGGAAAAGAAGAAACGGGAGGGCTATTTCTGATGCTGGACATGGCCACGGACGAAGCCGTCTACCGCACCGACGCCCTCATTGCCGAGGATATCGACCGCTATCTGCAGGTGCATCAGCGCAAGACCATGCTGCGCTTCCTCACCTGCGGCTCGGTCGATGATGGCAAATCCACTCTGATCGGCCGGCTGCTGTATGATTCGAAAATGATCTTCGAGGATCAGCTGGCGGCATTGCAGGCGGATTCGAAGAAGCTCGGCACGCAGGGACAGGAACTGGATTTCGCCCTTCTGGTCGATGGTCTCGCCGCCGAGCGCGAACAGGGCATCACCATCGATGTCGCCTATCGCTTCTTCGAAACGGAAAAGCGCAAGTTCATCGTTGCCGACACGCCCGGCCATGAACAATACACCCGCAATATGGTGACGGGCGCATCCACCGCCGACCTCGCCATCATTCTGGTCGACGCGCGCAAGGGCGTATTGGTGCAGACCCGCCGGCATAGCTATATCGCCAGCCTGTTGGGTATCCGCAACATCGTCCTTGCCGTCAACAAGATGGACCTGATCGGCTATGATCGGGCGCAGTTTGACGCCATCGTCGCGGATTACCGCGGCTTTGCCGAATCGATCGGAATTGCCGATTTCACCGCCATTCCGATCTCCGGATTTCGCGGCGACAATGTCACCCGCGCCAGCGACAACACGCCCTGGTATGCGGGGCCAACACTGATGCAGCATCTGGAGACCGTCGACATCGGCCGGATCTCCGACCCCGATCAGCCGTTCCGCATGGCGGTGCAATGGGTCAACCGGCCGAATCTCGATTTTCGCGGCTTTGCCGGCCGCATCGCCGCCGGCACGGTGCGCCCGGGCGACCGAATCCGTGTGCTGCCTTCCGGCAAGACCAGCCGCATCACCCGCATCGTCACTCTGGATGGCGATCTGGACAAAGCCGGCGCCGGCCAGTCGGTGACTTTGTGCTTCGCCGATGAGATTGATTGTTCGCGCGGCGATGTCATTGCCGCCGCCGATGATCCGCCGCAGGTTGCCGACCAGTTCGAAGCCAGCATCGTGTGGATGGCGGACGAAGCGCTGCTGCCCGGCCGGTCCTATTGGCTGAAGCTCGCCACGCAGACCGTCACTGCGACGGTGCAGACATTGAAATATCAGATCAACGTCAACACGCTCGAACATCTGGCGGCGCGGACGCTCGATCTGAATGCCATTGGCGTCGCCAATCTGTCGACCAGCGCGCCCATCGTGTTCGAACCCTATGCCGACAATCCCGCATTGGGTGGCTTTGTCCTGATCGACCGGATCAGCAATGCCACCGTCGCCGCCGGCATGCTGCACTTCAGCCTGCGCCGGGCGCAGAACATCCACTGGCAGCCCAGCGACACCAGCCGCGAAAGCCGTGCCGCGATGAAGAATCAGCGCCCCGCGGTGCTGTGGTTCACCGGGCTGTCGGGGGCGGGCAAATCGGCCATTGCCAATCTGGTCGAAAAGAAGCTGGCGCGCATGAACCGCCACACCTTCCTGTTGGATGGCGACAATGTCCGCCATGGTCTGAACCGGGATCTGGGCTTTACCGATGCCGACCGGGTGGAGAATGTCCGCCGCACCGGCGAAGTCGCGAAGCTGATGGCCGACGCCGGCCTGATCGTCATTGCCGCCTTTATTTCGCCCTTCCGCTCCGAACGCGACATGGTGCGACAGATGCTGCCGCCGGGCGAATTCATCGAGATCCATGTCGATACGCCGCTGGAAGTCGCCGAAGCGCGCGACGTGAAGGGCCTGTATAAAAAGGCCCGCAGCGGCGAATTGCGCAATTTCACCGGCATCGACAGCCCTTATGAAGCGCCCGACGATCCCGAAATCCGCATCGACACCACCCGCCTGAGCGCCGCCGAAGCCGCGGACGAAATCATCGCCCGGCTGATTCCGTAAGCACGGCCACAGGGCGCCGGACACCTGATCCATATGCTTGCTGCGCCAGATGCGCGGCCGCCTGGCTGTGCCCGCAATCCTGACGGGTCATTATAATTTTGTTTCCGCGTGTATAGAAAAACTCATTACGAAGAATTGCGACATCTATTTAGGCGGGGTGGCAATGATCCGACAGGAGCCACCCATGTCCGCCAATTCCTCGCCTGCATCCGCCCTTTTGTCCGACCGGCATACCGCCTTGCTGGACGAACTGTCCGAAGCCCTCGAACAGCCGGCGCTGCTCTGGGCCTCGGGCTATCTCGCCGGCCGCGCCGCGGCGCTCCGGGGCAATATGGTGGTCCTGCCCGGCAATGCAGAGCCAGCCGCCATCGCCGCTGCGGATTATCCGCTGACCGTGGTCTATGGCAGCCAGACCGGCAATGCCAAGCGCGTGGCCGAACAATTGGCGCGCCAGGCGGAAGCCGACGGGCTGCGCGTGCAGCTGATTCGCGCTGATGCCTACAAGACGCATCAGCTCAAGAAGGAAAAGCTGCTCTATGTGGTGATCAGCACGCACAGCGAGGGCGATGCCATCGAGCCGCCGGATGATTCCCGCGATTTTCTGGAATTCCTGCACGGCAATCGCGCGCCGAAACTGCCCGAGCTGCAATTCGCCGTGCTGGCGCTGGGCGATACCAGCTATCCCGGCTTTTGCGGCATCGGCCGCAATGTCGATGCGCGTCTGGAAGAGCTGGGCGCCCGCCGCCTGCAGCCGCTGGGCGAAGCCGATGTCGATATCGACACCGTTGCCGCCCCCTGGACGGAACAGGCTCTGACAGAAGCCCGCAAGCTGTTGCAGCTGCCGCAGGCAAGCGGCGCCGCGCCGGTGCGCAGCGCCACGGTGACGCCGCTGCACCCGGTGCAGAAGAACTGGACCCGGGCCAATCCGTTTCAGGCCGAAATCCTCGTCAACCAGCAGATCGTTGCCGCCGGCAGCAGCAAGGATGTCCGCCATATCGAGATTTCGCTGGAAAACAGCGGCATCAGCTATCAGCCCGGCGACGCGCTAGGCGTATGGCCGCAACAAGCGCGCGAACTGGTGGAAGGCGTCCTGAATATTCTGGGGCTGGACGGTGACCAGCCGGTCCAGTTTGCCGACACCATATTGCCGCTGGGGCAGTGGCTGGCGGAGCGCCGCGAACTGACGCTTCTGACACGGCCGTTCATTGCCGCCCATGCCGAACGCGGGGCACATCAGGAATTGCTTGATCTGTTGCAAGCGGATTCGGTCGCCGAACTCAGCCAGCTGCTGAAGCGCTGGCAGCTGATCGATTTCCTGACCCGCTGGCCGACCCAATGGGATGCAGAAGCGCTGGTCGCGGCACTCAGGCCATTGGCGCCGCGCATGTATTCCATCGCCTCCAGCCCGTCGGTCGTCGGCGAGGAAGTGCATCTGACTGTCGCCAAAGTGCATTACAGCCATGATGGTCAGGATCGCTGGGGCGCCACCACGCGCTATCTGTTTGATCTGGCGCCGGGCGAAAAACTGCCGGTGTTCATCGACCAGAATGATCGCTTCCGCCTGCCATCGGATCCATCGAAGGACATCATCCTGATCGGCCCCGGCACGGGTGTGGCGCCATTCCGCGCTTTTGTTCAGGAACGGGAGGAAAGTGGCGCGACCGGGCGGCAATGGCTGTTCTTCGGCAACCCCAACCGGCGCACGGATTTCCTCTATCAGACGGAATGGCAACAGGCGCTGCACGACCAGTCGCTCACCCGCCTGTCGGTCGCTTTCTCGCGCGATCAGGACCACAAGATCTATGTGCAGGACCGCCTGCGGGAACAAGCCGCCGAAGTCTGGTCCTGGCTCGATGGCGGCGCCCATCTCTATCTCTGCGGCGATGCCGACCGCATGGCGCCCGATGTCCATGCCGCGCTGATCGATATCGTCGCCGAACAGGGCGGCAAGACCCCGGAAGCCGCCGCGGACTGGTTGAGGGACCTGACGAAAGCAGGCCGCTATGCCCGCGACGTGTATTGAAGACCGCCCGGCGCCCACGGACAAGATCAAAGGTTATCCAGGATGAATGAACAGCTTTCCCCGCTGGAACATATCAAGCAGAACAGCCGTTTCCTGCGCGGCACCATTGCCGAGGGTCTGGCTGATCCGTTGACCGGCGCCATCACCGAGGCCGACACCAAACTGCTGAAATTCCACGGCAGCTATATGCAGGACGATCGCGACCTGCGCGACGACCGGCGGCGTCAGAAGCTGGAGCCGGATTACCAGTTCATGGTGCGCGTGCGCCTGCCCGGTGGCGTGCTGACCACCCGGCAATGGCTCGATCTCGATGATCTCGCTGAGCAATATGCCGAACGCGGTTTGCGCATCACCACCCGCCAGACCTTCCAGTATCACGGCGTGCGCAAGGGCAATCTGAAGAAGATCATTGCCGGCATCCATGCAACAGGCCTGTCGACGCGCGCGGCCTGCGGCGACGATACCCGCAATGTGGTGGCGTCCGTCAATCCGGAACTGTCGGAAGCGCATGCCGAAGTCTATGCATGGGCCGTCCGCATCAAGGACCATATGGCGACGCAAACGACCGCCTATGAGGAATTGTGGCTGAACGACGGCCCGGTCGATCCCGACGCCTGGAAGAAAGACGAAGAGCCGCTCTATGGCCCGACCTATCTGAACCGCAAATACAAGTTCGGCATCGCCATTCCGCCGACCAACGACATCGATGTCTTTGCGCAGGATTTCGGGCTGATCGCCATCATCGAGGACGGCAAGCTGCAGGGCTTCAATCTGGCGCCGGGCGGCTCCATGGGCGCGACTTCGGGCGACCCCAGCACCTATCCGGCACTGGGCGACCTGATCGGCTTCGTCACACCCGACCAGATTCTGGATATCTGCTGGCATTCGATCAAGCTGCAGGGGGAATATGGCGACCGGTCCGACCGCAAGCAGGCGCGCCTCAAATACACCATCGATCGGCGCAGTCTGCAATGGTATCGCGACGAATTGCAATCGCGGGTCTCGTTCCCGATCCAGCCGCCACGGCCCTATCACTTCGACCAGAATGGCGATCGCTATGGCTGGGTGCAGGGCGAAAACGGCAAATGGCACCTGACCCTCAGCATATTGTCCGGCCGTCTGCTCGATGATGACAAACAGGCGATGCGCAGCGGCATGCGCGAAATCGCCCGCGTGCACAAAGGTGAATTCCGCCTGACCTGCGACCAGAATGTGATCATTGCCAGCGTCGCGCCGGAAGACCGCGCCGCCATCGACGAACTGGTCGCGCGCTATCAGCTCGACGATTACAAGCGCATGAGCGGCATCCGCAAGCACGCCATTGCCTGCGTCGCGCTGCCGACCTGCGGCCTCGCCATGGCCGAAGCCGAACGTTATCTGCCGCATATCCTGACGCAGATGGAAGCGCTGCTGGATAAATATGATCTGCGCGACGAGCCGATCCATTTCCGCATTTCCGGCTGCCCGAATGGCTGCTCGCGGCCCTATATCGGTGAAATCGCCCTGATTGGCCGGGCGGTTGGCCGTTATGATCTGCGGCTGGGCGCCGATCATCGCGGCGAGCGTCTGAACGCGCTGTATCTGGAAAACACCGGCGAAACGCAGATCCTGCAAGCGCTGGACGAGCTGTTTGCCCGCTTTGCGCGCGAACGCGCGGCCGGAGAGCATTTCGGCGATTTTCTGGCCCGGGCCGGAATCGTCACCCCGCCATCGCGCCGTCCCCCTCTGGAGTATAAATGATGCTGGATGAAACAACACATCAGACCATATTCGAAAACCGGGATGGCAATGAAATCCTGGCGGAAATGAATGCCGACGAGCGGGTCGAATGGGCCTTGCAGCACCTGCCGGGACAGCATGTGATTTCCTCCAGCTTCGGCATTCAGGCGGCCGTATCCCTGCATCTGCTGACCCGGCATCAGCCCGACATCCCCGTGGTCTTCATCGACACCGGCTATCTGTTTCCCGAGACCTATCGTTTCGTCGATGACCTCACCAACCGGCTGTCGCTCAACCTCAGGGTCTATCGCCCCGGCCTCAGCAGCGCCTGGCTGGAAGCGCGTTTCGGCAATCTGTGGAAGCAGGGGACAGAAGGGCTCAACCGCTACAACCACATCAGCAAGCTGGAGCCGATGCAGCAGGCATTGGAAGAACTGGGTGTCTCCACCTGGTTCTCCGGGCTGCGGCGGCAGCAATCGACCAGCCGGGCAGACACGCCGTTCCTGCGCCTGAAGCAGGGCCGTTATCGGGTCTATCCGATTGCCGACTGGAGCAGCCACGACGTGTGGCAATATCTCAAGGCGAACGATCTGCCTTACCATCCACTGTGGGAACAGGGCTATGTCTCGGTCGGCGACGTGCAGACGACGCGCCGGCTGGAGCCGGGCATGAAAGAGGAAGACACCCGCTTTTTCGGGCTGCAGCGCGAATGCGGCCTGCACACTGAGCTATAGGCAGCAGCCGGACACAGTCCCAGCAGCAGGGGCGCCCATCGCACGGCCCCTGCACGGCCTGCCGGCACGACATGGCCGGACAGGCGGCGGTGCGCCCGCGGCCTGTTTCGCCCTCGCAGGAATCAACATGGAAATCTTGCCATTATACATAGCCGCAGGGGCCTTCGTCGGCTTCGCCATCGGCCTGACCGGCGTTGGCGGCGGGTCGCTGATGACCCCCTTGCTGCTGCTGTTCGGATTTCCGCTGCAGACCGCGATCGGCACCGACCTGCTCTATGCCGCCACCACCAAATCCGGCGGCGCCGCGCTGCAGGCCAGACGGCACAATGTCGACTGGCATGTGACCGGCCTGTTGCTGGCCGGTTCGCTGCCGGCCGCGGTCCTGACCACCGGGCTGTTGTCCTGGATGGGGGGCAGCGCCCGGGACATCCAGCCACTGCTGACGGCAAGTCTCGGCGTGATGCTGATCTGCACCGCGCTGGTGCTGCTGTTTCGCCGCCGCATCATCGCCCATGCGCGCTACGCGAAAGGCCCCGTGCTGTCCTGGCTGCAAGCCAGCCGGATGGTGCTGATGCCCGGCTGCGGCATTGCGCTGGGCGCGCTCATCACCCTGTCGTCGGTCGGCGCGGGGACCATCGGCACGGCAATGCTGATCCTGCTCTATCCGGAATTCGGCGCATCACGAATCATCGGCACAGAACTGGCGCATGCCGTGCCGCTGACGCTGGTGGCGGGGCTCGGGCATTTGTGGCTGGGGCATGTGGATTTCCTGCTGCTGGGCGCGCTGGTGGCAGGCTCGCTGCCGGCCATTCTCCTCGGCACCAGCCTCGGTGGCTGGCTGCCTGACCGGAAATTGCGGCTGGTGCTGGCGCTGACGCTGCTGGCGCTGGGGCTGAAATATGTGCTGTTCTAGGCGCGGCGCGGGTTCCGCCATCCGCCACGATTTTCCCATAAATTCCTTTGGTTGCGAGTAATTTTCTCATGTCCAGACTTTACGGCTTGTTTGCGGATCTGTCGGGCCGGCAGATTCTGGTTGTCGGTGGCGGCAAGGTCGCAGAGCGCAAGATCGATTCCCTGCTGCGACAGAACGGATTCAATGCAACTGCGAATCGTTGCCGCACTGTTAAAGCAGACTGTAATGACGGAGATTTTCACCGGGACTTCTTCCCTTCAAAAACAAACACCAGCATCGGTCGAA
>CAZIAA010000024.1:0-10891 GCA_964537365.1 uncultured Sandaracinobacter sp. | reverse complement strand
CGTCATGCTGACGCCAACGGCTGCTGTCTCCTACCCGGATTTCGCGGTCGATTTCGGCAATTCCGCAACCACCAGTGCCAATTTTCAGGTCCTGTTCTCCGATCAGGACGGGTATCAGCCCGGCCGCCTCGAATCCGTCGATGTGGCGCTGAATGGAACGGTGTGGACGACATTTTCCAATGGCGAACGCAAGGCGCTGGGGCGGGTGGCGCTGGGCAATGTGCCCAATCCGCAGGGGTTGAAACAGATCGGCAATGCCAGCTGGCTGGTGTCCGGCAGTTCCGGCGACATGCGTCTCGGCCTTGGCGGTGAAGATGGCTTCGGCACAGTCAACGCCGGCTCGCTGGAGCGTTCGAACGTCGATCTCACTGAGGAACTCGTCGGGCTGATTTCGGCACAGCGCAATTTCCAGGCCAACGCCCGCGCCATCGACACGGCATCCAGCCTGCTGCAGACCATCATCCAGTTGAGAAGCTGATGGACAGGCTGGTCTATACCGCCCTGACCGGGCTGCAGCGCACGCAGGAAGCGCAGGCGGTGACGGCGCATAATCTCGCCAATCTGAAAACCCCCGGCTTCAAGCGCGAAATGGCGTCCCTTGCCTCCGGCTGGCTGGCCTCGCCCGATGTGCAGGCGCCCGCACGCGTGCAGGCCGGCGGCGAAGCGCCGCTCGATCTGCTGGCGCCGGGCGCGATCGAAGCAACGGAACGCCCGCTCGACATCGCCATGCTGGGCGACGCCTGGCTGACGGTCGAAGGGGCGGATGGCAATCCGGCCTTTACCCGGCGCGGCGATCTGCATGTGCAGGCCGATGGCCGGCTGACCACAGCGGAAGGCTATCCAGTGCTGGGCGTTGGTGGCGCAATCCAGATCCCGTCGGATTTTGCCAGCCTGCGCATCGGGCGTGATGGCACGCTGGAAATTCTGCCCGCCGACGACAGCCAATGGGCCGAAGTCGGCCAGTTGCTGCTGCAATCCCCACCCAAAGACCAACTGCTGCGCGGTGTCGATGGCCTGTTTCGCGCCGACTGGAACGAACGCGACGACACCGCCCGCATCCATCCCGGCGCGCTGGAACGCTCCAACATGAGCGCTGCGACCGCGCTCGTCGAACTGGTGGAGCAATCCCGGCTGTTCGAAATGCAGACCCGTCTGGTCAGCGCCGCCAAGGAAATGGACGAAGGCACCGCTGCGCTGATGCGGGTGCAATAATCACGAAGGAGCGACACCAATGCCATCTGCCCTGCACATCGCCCGGTCCGGGCTGGAAGCGCTGGATGCGCATCTGCGCACGATTTCCAACAATCTGGCGAACGTCAAGACCACGGGTTTCAAGCGCGATCGCACCTCCTTTGAGACCTTGCTGTATCAGACCACTCGCCCCGGCGGCGCGCCCGTGGGCGCTGACGCCCGCTTTGGCATGGGGCTGACGACCGGCGCCGGCGTGCGCGTCGCGGGGACCGAGCGCGAGCACAAACCCGGCAATATCGAAGTCACCTCCAATGCGTTCGACTGGGCGATAGATGGCGAAGGCTTTTTCGAAATCCTCATGCCCGACGGCACCTCGGCCTATACCCGCGCCGGCGCCATGACCCGCGATCAGGAAGGCCGCATCGTCACGCCGCAGGGCTATGAACTGAACCCGCCCATCCAGATTCCGGAACATGCAACGGAAATCACCCTCAGCCCGAGCGGGCTGGTGTCCGCCATGCTGCCCGGCGATGCGGCGCCCACCGAACTCGGGCAACTGACCCTGACGACATTCATCAACCCGGCCGGCCTCGAACCGATCAGCGGCACGCTGTATCGGGAATCGGCGGCATCCGGCCCGCCCGAGCAACAGAATGCCGGCGAAAATGGCGCCGGCTATATGCGTCAGGGCATGCTGGAAACCTCCAATGTCTCGCCGGTGCAGGAACTGGTCGACATGATCGAGACGCAGCGCGCCTATGAAATCAATTCCAAGGTGATTTCGGCCGCCGACGAAATGATGCGCTATGTCAACCAGACCATCTAAATCCCTGTTCGTGCTGGCCTGCGCACTGGCAGTTTCCGCCTGCGGGCTGGGCACGGGCCACACCGAGCTGACGGAATTGCCGCCGCCCGCCGCCGTGCTGCCGGCGGCCGCGCCGCTGCAGCCGACGGGCAGTCTGTGGATGGCGGCTTCCGGGCAAAGGCTGATGCTGGCCGAAGACCGGCGCGCGCGCCAGATGGGCGATATCCTGACGGTGCAGCTGGTCGAACGGGTGCAGGCGGAAAAATCCGCCAGTCAGGACAGCCAGCGCAATTCCAGCCGCAGCATGCAATTGTCCGAATCCGGCCTGACCAGCTGGATCCCCGACGACCTGTTTTCCGGTGGCGCCAGCAGCAGCTTCAGCGGTTCCGGTTCCACCAAACAGCAGAATCGCCTGTCCGGCGAAATGACCGTCGTCGTCGTTGGCGTGCTGCCCAATGGCGTGCTGTCGGTTTCCGGCGATCGTCAGATCACGCTGACGCGCGGGCAGGAAACCCTGCGGCTGACCGGGCTGGTCCGCCCGGAAGACATCAGCCCGAACAATCGCGTGGCGTCCACCCGCATTGCCAATGCCCGTGTGCAATACACCGGCAAGGGCGAAATGGCCGATCAGGTGCGTCAGGGCTGGCTGTCGCGCTTCTTTGACATGATCAGTCCGTTCTGATGCGCCGGATGCTCTTGTTCCTGACCGCGCTGGTGGCGTTCGGGATCGTCGTCGGGCATATCCCGCCGGCCAGCGCCGCATCTGCGCTGTCGCCGGAACGTGTCAGCGACCTCGCCCGGTTTCAGGGCGTGCGCGCCAACAGTCTGGTCGGTTATGGGCTGGTGGTCGGCCTGCCCGGCACTGGTGATGACAATCTGGCCTATACCCTGCAATCCATGCGCTCGGCGACGTCGGCGCTGGGCATGCAGATTCCGGATGGCGTGAAGCCCAGCCTGAAAAATGCCGCCGCGGTGATGGTGACGGCGGAACTGCCGCCTTTCGCCAAGCCCGGGCAACGCATCGATGTCACCATTTCCGCGCTGGGCAAGGCCAAGTCGCTGCGCGGCGGCACTTTGCTGCTGGCGCCCCTGCGCGGCGTCGATGGCGAAGTTTATGCGCTGGCCCAGGGCAATCTGACGGTGGGTGGTTTTGGCGCCGATGGCGCCGATGGCTCGCGCATCGTCGTCAACACGCCAACGTCCGGCCGCATTCCCGGCGGGGCGCTGGTCGAACGCGAAGTGCCCTCGCCTTTTGCCGGCGACGGGCCGCTGCTGCTCGATCTGGTCACGCCCAGCTTCAGCAATGCCGAAACACTGGCGGATGCAATCAACCTTCAACTCGGGCGCCCAGCGGCGCGCCCGGTCGATGCAGTGACCGTCCGCGTCGATGCGCCCACAGCCGCATCGGAACGGGTGCGCCTCGCGTCGCGTATCGAACGCATGCTGATCACACCGGCTAAACCTCCGGCCCGGGTGGTCGTCAACGCCCGTACCGGAACCGTGGTCATCAGCGGTGATGTGCGGATCATGCCTTCCGCCGTTTCGCACGGCAATCTGACGGTTTCGGTGAATGAAAACTGGCAGGCGTCACAGCCGGCGCCATTTTCGCGCGGAGAAACCGTCGTCACACCCTATTCGGATGTTTCGACAGAAGAGGATCAGCCCCGCATGGCCATGTTCGCACCCGGTGTCCGCCTGTCCGATATTGTCGATGCCGTGAACGCCCTGGGCGCTGCCCCCGGTGTTCTCGTCGCCATATTGGAAGCGCTGAAGGCAGTCGGCGCCCTGCGTGCGGAGCTGATCGTCATATGAGCATGGTCATTCCCCCGCCGCTGCTGCCGGCACAGAGCAACGCACCAGCCGCGCCAGAACAAAAGGCGCTGGACCACAAACAGGCGGCGCAACAGTTCGAAGCGCTGATGCTGCAGCAATTCCTGGCGGCGGCGCTGCCGCGCAGCACAGGCAGCAACAACAACTGGCTCGATCTGGCATTGGAAGGCGTGGCAGCCGAGCTGGCCAGCTCGATGCCCTTTGGTCTCGCCCAACTGCTGGAGAAAGACGCATGAGCGACATGCTGCAGATCGCCCAATCGGGTGCGCTGGCCTATTCCCGGGCGCTCGATATCGTTGCCGACAATGTCGCCAATGTCTCGACGCCGGGCTATGTGCGGCGCAACGCCAGTCTGGCAACGGCGCCGGCCGGCGGCGCGGTCGGCCCGCTGGAACGCGACCCCGTCGGCGGCAATGGCGTGCGCATGGACGCCGTCGGCCGTGCCATCGACGCCTTGCAGACCGACACCTTGCGCCGCGCCGAAGGCGATGTCGCCGCACTCGATACCGCACAGCGCTGGCTGCGCGCCACTCAGTCGACGCTGACTGGTCCCTCCAGCATCGATGGTCCCTATACTGCTTTTGTCGATAGCCTGTCGGCGCTGACGGCCGATCCGACCGATCCGGGCCTACGCCAGATCTTTCTGCTGAGCGCGGATGGCCTTGCCGACCGGTTCAACAGCGCCGCCGCCGAATTGCAGGATCTGCAGAGCAATCTGCGGGCCGAAGCGCAGAACGAAGCGCAGAATCTGACGGCGCTGGCGCAGAATCTGGCTGCCCTCAATGGGCAGCTGCGTCGCGCCACCGATGGCGGTGCTGCCCGGGCAACCCTGCTTGACCAACAGGACCGGATTCTGGCGGAAATGGCCACGATCACGGCCATTGATGTGCAATATGACCATTTCGGTCAGGCTCTGGTGCGGCTGCCGGATGCCGGCGGCCCCACTCTGGTCGATGGCCAGACCGCGCAACACGCCCGCATCACGCAAACCGGCGCGGGCTTTGAACTGCGCATCGGCCGTGCCGGCGCGGATGAACTGGCGCCCACGCCGGGCGGCGTATTTGCCGGGCTGTCGACAGCGGCACAGAAAATCGCCGAGGCCCAGACCCGGCTGGACGATCTCGCCAGCCAGTTGGCCAATGACTTCAATGCCGCGCACCAGAATGGCGTCGATCTGAATGGTAATGATGGCGGTGCGCTGTTCTCCACCACCCTGCCGCAAGTGACGGGCGATGCCGCCAATGCCGGCAATGCGCGGGTGACGGCAGTGCTTGCACCCGGTGCCGCATTGCAGGATTCGCGGCTGATCTTCGATGGCAGCGACTGGACACTGGCCAATGCCGGCGGATCCGTCACGGGGCCATTGCCGCTGACGCTGGACGGGCTGACAGTGGAAGCCGCAGGGGCTGGAATTACTGGTGACGTCTATCGCATTTCGGCCACGCGCCCGGCTGCGGCACTGACGGTCGATCCTCTCAACACGGATCAACTGGCGCTGGCAACACGCTGGAATATTGAACCTTCACAGCTGAACACTGGCTCTGCAACGCTGGAAGTAAAGCTCGACGCCAGCGCCACCACAACCGGCACGCCGCCGTTCACGGTCTCGGTGCTTGCGGATGGTTCGCTGGCGCTGTTCGACAGCATCGACCCATTGACGCCCATTGCTGCCGCAGCAGCCGGTGACTGGCTGATGGGCGACGGCTTTACAGTCCGGTTGAACGGCGATGCCGCCGCCGGCGACAGCTTTGAAGTCCTGCGTGCCGGGGCGGGTGAAGGCAGCAATGGCAATGCCCGGGCGCTTCTCGCCCTGCGCGATCTGGCCGGCACTTCCGGCACTTTTGGCGATGCGCTCGATTCCCTGCGTTCCACCATCACCACGGGCGTTGCCGAAACCAGCCGGCGGCTGGAGCTGGCAACCGCGCGCCGCGATGGCGCCGCCGAAGCGCTGCAACGCAAATCCGGTGTCGACCTCAATACCGAGGCTGCGGAAATGCTGCGGCTGCAACAGGCGTTCCAGGCCAATGCCCGCGTTATCCAGGCGTCGCGCGAAATCTTTGACACCATCCTGTCGGCCACACGCTGATCGTGAAAGGATAAACCATGCCCACGCCAGTCCTCGTCAATACCCGCAGCCCGATCCCCGTGCAGGCCGAGCGCATGAAGGCGCTGGAAAACCGGCAGTCCAAGCTGGAGCGACAGATTGCCACAGGCGACCGGCTGGTTGATCCATCCGATGATCCGGCAGCCGCCAATCGCGCCAGCCAGCTGGCGCGGCAGGATGCGCGTCTCGCTGCCGATCAGAACGCCATCAGCCGCAGCATGAGCCGCCTGTCGGGCGCGGAAACCCATATCCAGACTGCAACCGAAGCGCTGTTGCGGGCAACGGATCTGGCGCTGCTGGCAGCCAATGACAGCTATTCCGCCGAGGACCGGCTGGCCATGGCGCAGGAAGTCGCCATTCTGCGCACGCAATTGCTCGAAAGCGCCAATGCCCGCGATGAAAGTGGCCGTTATATCTTTGCCGGCAGCCGTGGCGCAGCACCAGCCTATGTGCTGGATGCCGATGGCAATGCCGTCTGGCAGGGCGCGGGCGTCGCCGCCGGCGCCGAAGCGGCCGGCTTTGCCGGCGTCACACTGCCGCGCGGTCCGGAATTGTTCGGCAATGACGCCGATGGCGCCCTGCACCAGTTGCAGGCGCTGGAAGCCGCCTTGCTGGAGCCGGATGCCGACAGCCGCAAGGCCGCGCTTGCGGACAGCATTGCCGGGTTGGGTGACAGCCGCAATTTGCTCATCAACAGCCGCGCGACGCTGGGCGCCAAAATGGCGCGCCTCGACAGCGAAAGCGAGCGTATTGCCGAAACCCGCCTCAACCTCGCCACCGAAATCAGCGGAGTGCGTGGAGTCAATCTGATCGACGCCTTCACCGAATTGAGCGCGATCGAAATGTCGCTTTCGGCCGCGCAATCGGTTTTCACCAATATTCATCAGGGGTCTTTGTTCGACCGGCTGGGCTGAGTCCTAAAATTTCGGGACACTGGCCGTAATACGAGCCAGCAGCCACATGCTGCCAAACCATCGGGGAATGCCTGCGAAACTTTCGCGCGGCACTGCTGCCCAGACCGGAAGAGGAGTAAGATCAGCATGATGGCAGTTGCCGGAGTTATCGTGCTGATGGTGATGGTGTTCGGCGGCTTTGCCTTTACCGGCGGCTCGCTCGAACCCTTGCTGGAAGCGCTCCCGCATGAAATGCTGATCATTGGCGGCGCTGCCGCCGGCATGCTGATCATTTCCAACGACCGCAATTCGCTTGCGCAACTCGGCAAGGGGTTGGTGCGGATCGTCAAGGGCAATCGCTTTCAGCAAAAGGATTATTTGTCCGCAATTTTCCTCAGCGTACGCCTGATGCGGTTGCTGAAGACCGAAGGCGTGGTCGCGGTTGAACCGCATATCGAAGACCCGACTTCCTCGGCGATCTGGGGCGATTATCCGAAACTGCGCGAAGATGAATTCTTCGTGTCGCTGGTCTGCGATACACTGCGCCTGCTGGTGGTCAGCACCGGCGCCATCAGCAGCGTCGCCATCGAGGATGTGCTCGATACCGCAATCGAAACCCACCATACCGCTGCGATGAAACCTGCGAACCAGCTGCAGATCCTGGGCGACGCCCTGCCAGCGCTGGGCATCGTTGCCGCGGTGCTGGGTGTGGTCAAGACCATGGCTTCGATCGACCAGCCACCAGCGGTATTGGGCGCCATGATCGGCTCGGCGCTGGTCGGCACATTCCTGGGTGTGTTGCTGGCCTATGGCGTGGTCAATCCGCTGTCGGTGCGGCTGCAAAGCATCACCGATGCCGATGGCGAAATCTATCAGGTGGTGCGCCGGGTGATCCTGTCCTCGCTGCGCAACCAGCCACAGCCGATCGTGCTGGAAACAGCACGCACGGCTATCAGCCCGGCGCGCCAGCCGGAATTCACCGAAGTCTTTGAAGGGCTGAGGAACAAGTCGTGAGCGCGCTGCCGCCGAAAATCGAACCGGAAATCCTGATCAAGAAGGTCTACGCCAAGGGCCATGGCGCCGCGCATGGCGGTGCCTGGAAAGTCGCCTATGCCGATTTCGTGACGGCAATGATGGCGTTCTTCCTGCTCATGTGGCTGCTGGGTGCCACCGACGAAGACCAGCGCCAGGGCATTGCCGATTATTTTGCGCCGACCGTCGCGCAATCCTCCAAGGGCGGTGGCTCGAACGGGGTGCTTGGTGGGCGTTCGATGCAGGAACCGAGCGGAACCGCCATGCACGAGCGTCAGGCCGGTCAGGAACCAATGGTGCCCTTGCGCAGCGTCGATGGTGTGCGCGCGGCTGCAATCCAGAACGACCAGGAATTGCGCAAGGTCGAAGATGCCATCCGCAAACGCATCCGGCGCGATCCCGGGCTGAATGCATTGCAGGGTCAGATTCATTTCGTGCAGACCCGTGAAGGCCTGCGCATCGAAATGATCGACAAGGCGGATTATTCCATGTTCACCAACGGCACCGCGCATATGGACCCGCGCGCGGCCGAATTGCTGCGGGTGGTCGCCGAAGTCATTGCGCCGCTGCCCAACAAGCTGTCCGTGCGCGGCCACACCGACAGCCGCCCCTATTCCGTTGGTTCGGTCGGCGCCAACAACTGGACATTGTCGCTCGATCGCGCTGAAATCACCCGCCGGGTGCTGACGGGTTCGGGCATCCCCGAAACACGCTTCGAACGCCTGGAAGGCGTTGCCGACACGCAGCCGCTGTATCCGGAGGATCCGCTCGATCCGCGCAATCGTCGCATGAGCGTCACGCTGTTGCGAGGTTAGCCGGGGTCGCCCATATACGCAGGCGACATGGGCCGTTCCGACCACAACAACACCGCCAATACCGCGCCGGACCATTCCAGACCGGGGCTGCCGCAGCGTTTCGCCGAAGCCGAAGCCACCCAGGCACTGACCAGCGCGCTGCCGGACATAGAGGCCGGCCTTGCAGCGGTGCGCAACACGCTCGATACGCTGGGCAATGATCCGGGCGTCTATCGCATGCTCGATGCCGGCGGCAATGTGCTCTATGTCGGCAAGGCGCGCAGCCTGAAAAACCGCGTTGCCAGCTATCTGCGCCTGAACGGCCTGCCCAAACGCAAGCAGCGCATGGTGGCGCAGACCCGGCAGATGACCATCATCGTCACCCGTTCCGAAGCCGAAGCACTGCTGTTGGAAGCGCAACTGATCAAGCGCTTTCGGCCACCCTATAATGTGCTGCTGCGCGACGACAAAAGCTTTCCCTATATCGCGCTCGACATGTCGACGGATTTCCCACGGCTGTCGAAACATCGCGGCGCGCGCAAGCCCGACACGCGCTATTTCGGCCCCTTTGCCTCGGCGGGTGCGGTCAATACCACCTTGAATGCGCTGCAGAAAGTGTTTCTGCTGCGCTCCTGCTCCGACAGCTATATGGCCAACCGCAGCCGCCCCTGTCTGCTCTATCAGATCGGCCGCTGCTCGGCACCCTGCGTCGACAGGCTGGACAAGCAGGCCTATGCCGAACTGGTTGAGGAAGCGCTGCAATTTCTGACCGGCAAAAGCCAGCAGGTGCAGAAAAAACTGGCCGACCGCATGGCCGAAGCCTCGGCGCGGCAGGATTATGAACTGGCGGCGGTTTTCCGCGACCGGCTGCATGCCCTGACTGCCATTCAGGGCACGCAGGCGATCAACGCCGAAACCGATGCAGTCGACGCCGATGTCATTGCCATTTACCGTCGCGAGGGCATCACTGGTATTCAGATCTTCTTTATCCGCAGCGGCCAGAACTGGGGCCATCGGGCGATTTTTCCGCGCCATGCCAGCGAAGTTGAGGAAGCCGAAGTGCTGTCGGCATTCCTGGGCCAGTTTTACGCCGATCTGCCGCCGGCGCCACTGTTGCTGCTGGACCGCAGCCTGCCCGACAGCGTGCTGCTGGCCGAAGCGCTGTCGACCCGCGCCAGCCACAAGGTCGAGATTCGCGTGCCCCGGCGCGGCCATCTGAAGCGGCTGGTGGAACAGGCCGAACGCAATGCCGAGGAAGCCGTTGATCGCCGGCTGGCGGAATCGACCACGCTGCGGCGCAATCTGCAGGCGCTGGCCGATGTATTTGCCTTGCCGGCACCGCCGCAGCGCATCGAGATTTACGACAACAGCCATATTCAGGGCAGCAATGCGCTGGGCGCCATGGTGGTTGCGACCGCGGCTGGTTTCCAGAAATCGCAATATCGCAAATTCAACATGAAACAGGCGGATCTGGTGCCCGGCGACGACCCCGCGATGATGAAAGCCATGCTGACCCGGCGCTTCGCCCGGCTGCAATCCGAGGCCTCCGAAGACGATGAAAACTGGCCGGACCTGTTGCTCATCGATGGCGGCAAGGGCCAGGTCAGCGCCGTTGTCACCGCGCTCGAGGAACTGAATATCGACGACATGGCCATCATCGGCATGGCGCAGGGGCCGGACAAGCACGCCAGCCGCGATATTTTCCATCTTGCCGATGGCCGCGAAATCATCCTGCCGCCCAATGATCCGCTGCTGTTTTTCCTGCAACGGCTGCGCGACGAAGCGCATCGCTTTGCCATTGGCGCGCACCGCCGCAAACGCAGCAAGGCGCTGACGGTGTCCACGCTGGATGACGTGCCGGGCATCGGCCCCAAACGCAAGAAAGCGCTGTTGCTGCATTTCGGCTCGGCCCGCGCCGTGCGCGCCGCCGCGCTGGAGGACATCATGAAAATCCCCGGCATCAGCCGCGCCACCGCCGAAGCCATTCACGGCCATTTCCACCCGCCGCGCTGACATCCGCTGGCCGTGATCGCAATTTATCGGGCATTTCGACCGTGACGGCGGCCGATTTCGGCATTAGGTTGCCTTGGATCCGACGAAAGAAGCAGTCACAAATGCTCGATCTTTACACGGCGCCAACGCCCAATGGTTACAAGGTTTCCGTCACGCTGGAGGAACTTGGCCTGCCCTATCGGGTGCATCCCATCGATCTCAGCAAGGGCGAACAGAAAAGCGAAGCCTT
>CAZIAA010000023.1:8803-11103 GCA_964537365.1 uncultured Sandaracinobacter sp. | reverse complement strand
TGGTGCGCGCAGCAACAGCATTTCGCTCAACACCTGTTTCGGATCCTTGCCAATCAGCAATGGGCGATGGTTGCGGCGGGACACCCGCGCCACCAGCGTATCGATCGTTGCATCGAGCCAGATCGCCGTACCATCGCGCAGAATGAGCGCGCGTGTTTCGGGATCGACAAAGGCGCCGCCCCCGGTGGCGATCACCCCCGGCCCCGATTCCATCAGACGCGCTATCACCCGGCGTTCTCCATCACGAAAATGCGCTTCACCAAAGCGCGCGAAAATTTCCGCGACGGTCATTTTCGCGGCAGCTTCGATTTCGGCATCGGCATCGGCAAAAGCAAGCCCCAGCCGCTGCGCCAGACGCCGGCCAACCGTGGTCTTGCCAGCGCCCATCATCCCGACCAGAACCAGTGGTCGCTGATACCAGTCCGGGTGTGGCGGCGCTGCATCGGGCACGCTTTCAGGGGCTTCCACTGTGTTCACCGGCAAAGCTATAGAGGCGGCATGCCCCATTACGCAATTCGGAACGCAATCCGGCAGCCGACAAAAGCCCATGTCGCCCTGCTGATTGCCGCACTTCTGGCCGGCGCCACCGCACCGGCCTCGGCGCAACCGCGCGATCTGCTGGGGGAAACAGCCCCCGCGCCGGCCACGCAGGGCACGCCACAGGGACAGACGCAGGGGCAAACGCAGGGGCCGAAATCGCTGTTGCCGGAAGGCTTTGATACGCCGCCGCCCGCAATTGTGATCCCGGTTCGCCCGGCCCCGCGCCCGCCCATCATTGGCAATGATTCCGAGGCCGGCCCGGGCGATCTCGCCAGCGCGCTTGAAACCACGGACGACAGCGCGGAGGAGGCCGAAACCCCGCCCGATCCGCTGGCCGAACTGGCTGGCCCCGGCATGCAACCCGAAGCAGCCGGGCTGCTGCAACCGGCAACGGGGGGTTACGCCGCCGGCACTTTCGCTGCCTCGGACGGGCCGTTTCTGGCGGCATTGCTGGGGCGCATCGATGCGCCGCTGGCCAGCCGCTGGGCGCAGATCACACTGCAGCGCGCACTGCTGTCACGCGCTGCCGCCCCGCGCGACATCAATCCCTCCGACTGGGTGGCGGCCCGCGCTTCCGCTCTGCTGGCGCTGGGCTCAGGCGCCGATGCGCATCGGCTGGTCTCCGCCATTGCCATTGACCGCTACACCGTGCCGCTGTTCGAAGCCGCACTTCGCGCTGCCCTTGCCGCCGCCGACCCGGTCGCGCTCTGTCCGCTGTCGCCAGCGGCGCGCGATCTCATCCGGTCCGCAACCTGGCAGCTGGTCGACGCCATGTGCCTGTCCATTCTTGGCGACGACATCAGCGCCACCGCCATATTCGATGATCTGCGCCGCCGCCGGGCATTGCAGCCATTCGATATCGGCCTGGCCGAACGCCTGGCCTCCACCATCAGCGGCGGTCGCCGCGGCGCCAATCCGGAATGGGGCGAAGTCAAGCAATTAACGGTCTGGCGGCTGGGACTGGCCAGCGCCGCCGGGCTGGAAATTCCGGCCGAACTGCTCGATTCGGCCGCCCCCCGGGTGAAAGCCTGGGCCGTGCGCCTGCCCGGCCTGCCGCTGGAAAGCCGCGCCCGACTGGCGCCGGTTGCTGCTGCAACAGGCGCCTTCAGCAGCGCCGAAATCGACCGTCTGCTGGCGGCGGCCGCAGCCGAAATCCGCGATACCGCCGACACCCGCACCCCGCCCGGCGGTGAAATCCGCGCCGCCAATCTCAGTCCGGACACGGCCGAACGCGTTGCCGCCATGCGCCGGCTGTGGGAAAGCCCACCCACCCCCAATGATCTGTCGCATTATGGCTGGCAGGTGGCGACAGCGGCCGCTGCCGCGCGCCTGACGGCGCACAGCGCACTGGCAGAAGATGCCGCCGCCATTGCCGAAAGCCTGAATGCCGCCGGCATCCTCGGCCCTGGCGACAGCTGGTGGCAAGTGACCAGCCGCGCCGACAGCAGCAGCCGCGCGGCATTGTGGGCGCAACTGGTGGCCGTGTCCAACGCAGTGCCAGCGGACAGCGAGTTGTTCGAGCGCTGGGCAGGCAGCGCTTCGCACCACCGCCGCAATCTGCTTGCGGCCGGGCTGCAGGGCCTTGGCCGTGGCGATATGGGCGTTTCCGTCCCGGTCATCGAAAATGACTGGACGCGCGCACTCGATCAGGCCGTGCAATCGCAGGCCAGCGGCGAAGCGCTCATTCTGATTGCCATCGGCCTCAAGGGCAGCTGGGCGGAAGTGCCGCCGGATTATTTGCGCCGCATTGCCGCAGCACT
>CAZIAA010000023.1:0-8703 GCA_964537365.1 uncultured Sandaracinobacter sp. | reverse complement strand
TTCGGCGGTTTCAGCATCGGCCGCATCCGCATTTTCGGCGGCTTCCAGTTCCTCGGCGGCTTCACGCTCATCCATGTCGAGCGTGACATCAATGCCTTGCGCCTGCAGTTCCGCTTCTTCCGGAGAACGGGCGACATTGACTCGGGCCGTGGTGCTGACTTCCGGGTGCAGCACCAGCTTCACTTCAGTGATTCCAAGCGTCTTGATCGGATGATCGAGCACGACTGCCGAACGCGGCACCTTGTGGCCGGTTTCGGCAAGTGCGGCGGCAATATCGCGCGCCGACACCGAGCCATAAAGCGAACCCGAATGCGAAGCCTGCCGGATCAGCACCACCGACACATCGGTCATGGTTTCGGCTTCGACCCTGGCGGCATCCCGCCGCTTCGCGTTTTCGGCTTCGATCTGCGCCCGTTCGGCTTCGAATTTCGCCTTATTGCCATCGGTTGCGCGCAGGGCCTTGCCGCGCGGCAACAGAAAATTGCGCGCAAAGCCGGTCTTCACCCTGACGATATCGCCAATGTGACCGAGCTTTTCCACACGTTCGAGAAGGATGACGTCCATTCCTTCGATCCTTCCTATTGGGCCAGATAGGGCAGCAATGCCAGATGGCGGGCACGCTTGATGGCGCGCGCCAGTTCACGCTGCTTCTTGGCGGAAACCGCAGTGATCCGCGATGGCACGATCTTGCCGCGCTCGGAAATGAATCCCTGCAGCAGGCGCACGTCCTTGTAATCGATTCTGGGGGCGTCCTTGGCCGAAAACGGACAGCTCTTGCGGCGGCGGAAAAACGGACGGGCCATGCTCATTCCTCTCCTTCATGGCGGCGCGGCGGCCGGCTGCGACCGCGGTCGCGATCGCCGCGATCGGATTTGCGCACGACCACCGACGGGCCATCTTCCAGCGCGTCGACACGAATGGTCTGATGCCGGATCACATCTTCGTTCAGATTGACCTGCCGCTCCAGTTCCTGCAGCGCCGGCGCCGGCGCATCGATGTTCATCAGCACGTAATGCGCCTTGCGATTCTTGTGAATGCGATAGGCCATGCTGCGCAGGCCCCAATATTCACTGTTCGCAACAGTGCCACCATTGTCGGTGATGATCTTGCTGAACTGTTCCGTCAGGCCTTCCACCTGCGCTGGCGCCAGATCCTGCCGCGCCAGATAGACATGCTCGTAAAAGGGCATGTATGTCCTTCTTTCATCCTGTGCCGATTGCTGACCAGCGCGGCGCATTCCGCGCTTCTGGCCTCTCCGGCTTTCGTCAAGGCGTCCGCCCTTAGCGGGCGAACGCGCCTGACACAAGTCATCCGTGCATCTGCCGCCGGTCTCAGCCGGCCAGCGCTGCCCCGCCGGTCTCAGCCGGCCAAAGCCGCCCCGCCGGCTTCAGCCGGCCAATGCAGCCTTGGCGACATTCGCCAGATGCGCCAGCATGGCGACCGTCGGCGTGCCCGTCCGGCGGGCGCTGTCCACGGCTTTCACCAATGCTTCCACGGCAGCGGCGTTGCCCTGCAACCAGTCTGCCGACTGCTGCACCGGATCGCCGTTGCGCGCGGTCACGCTGCCGATCAGATCGAGGCGCGCGGTTCCGAACCGCCGCGCTGCATCGACTGCCAGCAGCCGTTCCCAGTCATCATGCGGCACCAGCGCCTGCGCCGCGCTCTGCGCCCAATCAAGGCCAAGCGCCCGGCCCAGATCGTCATGCGCCTTGGCCGTGGCCAGTTCATCCAGCCCGAGATCGGCGGCCAGCGCCACGATTCCCACCGCACCCGACATCGCCGCCAGCGCCAGCAAGCGCGACAGCACCGGCTGTGGCGCATCCGCCAGACGATTGCGCAGCGCATCGCCGGCCGGCCAGGGGGCGGACCCATCCTGCCGATCAAGGCCGGCGAGCAGCCGGCGCACGCCGGGAGCCAGACGCGCCACCAAAGCAGCGGGGCTTTCCACGCCATCCTGCCGCACCAGATCTCCGACCAGAATGCGGGTGATGGCGGCGGCTTCGCCATGCAGCTGCAGCGCCTGCCGGGTCGGCACAGCGGCGCTATCCACCGCCCGCCACAGCCCTTCCAGATCGAACAAAGCCCGCGCCGCCACAAATGCAGCCACGACATTTTCCAGCGGGCAGCCGGCTTCGGCGGCGATATCATGCGCCATGGTCAGGCCACAGCGGTTGACCAGCTGATTGGCCAGCACCGTCGCAATGATTTCGCGCCGCAGCGGATGGTTGCGCAGATCCTCGGCAAAATCCGCCTGCAACGCCGGCGGGAATTGCGACAGCAGGTCATTTTCCGTCAAGGCATCATCGACCACGGCCGATACCGCCAGCGCGTCCTCCAGCTCGATCTTGGTGTAGGACAGCAATATGGCCAGTTCCGGCCGCATCAGCCCCAGCCCCAGCCGCTTGCGTTCGGCAATGCTGTGGGCATTGGGCAGCCCTTCGACCTGCACGTCCAGCCGGCCGGACTGGGCCAGCGCTTCCATCAGCTTGACATGCAGCTGCAGCCGCGCCGGCGCATTGGCCTCAGTTACCGACAGCACCAGAGTCTGGGCTTCATTGTCGGCCAGCACCAGCCGTGCGGCATCATCCGTCATCGCCTTCAGCAGGCCGTTGCGCGCATCCCGCGACAGCCGCCCGGAGCGCACTGCGGCCGACAGCGCAATCTTGATATTCACTTCGAGGTCGGAGGTGTCCACACCAGCGGAATTGTCGATGAAATCGGTGTTGATGCGGCCGCCGCGCAAGGCATATTCGATGCGGCCGGCCTGGGTCACGCCCAGATTGGCGCCTTCGCCTATCACTCTGGCGCGCACGTCCTGACCGTTGGTGCGATAGGAATCATTGGCGCGGTCGCCGACATCGCTGTTGCTTTCCTCCGAACCCTTCAGATAGGTGCCGATGCCGCCAAACCATAACAGATCAACGGGCGCGCGCAAAATGGCGGCAATCAACTGTGCCGGCGGCAGCGCTTCAGCATCAATCTGCAACAACGCCCGCACTTCCGGCGACAATGGCACCGATTTCAGCGACCGGGCATAGACGCCGCCGCCCTGTGAAATCAGCTTCGGGTCATAATCCGCCCAGGAAGAGCGCGGCAGCGCATAGAGCCGCGCGCGCTCCTGCCATGCACTTTCCGGATCCGGCGACGGATCAAGGAAGATATGCCGGTGGTCAAAGGCGCAGACCAGCTTCAGCGCCTTCGAGCGCAGCATGCCATTGCCGAACACATCCCCCGACATGTCGCCAACGCCCGCGACAGTCACGGATTCGCTTTGCACGTCGATGCCCAGTTCGGCGAAATGCCGGGTGACCGACACCCAGGCGCCGCGCGCAGTGATGGCCATGCCTTTATGGTCATAGCCCGTCGAACCGCCGCTGGCGAAGGCGTCACCGAGCCAGAAGCCGGCCTGTTCGGCAATGGCGTTCGCCGTGTCGGAAAAGGCCGCGGTGCCCTTGTCGGCCGCCACCACCAGATAGCTGTCATCGCCATCCAGACGGGCAACACCGGCCGCCGGCACGACATTGCCCTGTGCATCGAGATTATCGGTGATCGACAGCAAGGCGCGAATGAAGATACGATAGCTTTCCTGGCCTTCCGCCAGCCAGCCATCACGATCCAGCGCCGGATCCGGAAGCTGCTTGGCATAGAAACCGCCCTTGGCGCCAGTCGGCACGATGACGGCGTTTTTCACCATCTGCGCTTTCACCAGCCCCAGCACTTCGGTGCGGAAATCGTCGCGCCGGTCCGACCAGCGAATGCCGCCACGCGCAATCGGCCCGCCGCGCAGGTGAATGGCTTCGACCCGCGGCGAATAAACCCAGACCTCGCACCAGGGGTGCGGTTTCGGCAGGCCGGGCACATCACCCGAGCGGAATTTGAACGCCAGCGCCTCCGGCCCGCCATCGACAAAGGCATTGGTGCGCAGCATGGCGCCGATCAGCGCTGCAAACAGACGCAGGACATGATCGTCGTCGATGCCGCTGACATCCTCCATTGCCGCGCGCAGATCCGCCAGCGCATCTGCTTCGGAACAGTAGCCGCCGCCCGGCCGCAGCCGGGCACGGAAATAGGCCAGCAAGGCCTTGGCCGCCACTGGATTGCGGCGCAGCGCATCGGCCGCGGTCTGCATCGAATAGGTCGCGCCAACCTGACGCAGATAGCGGAACCAGGCCCGCACCCAATTGGCTTCCTCGGCGCTCAGACCGCAGACTGGAGTCAATTGGTTGAAGACATCATTTTCCTGCTCACCGCACAGCACCGCGCGGATCGCCGGCGCTGCATTCGCTGCGAAGGCATCGAAATCGGCAATCGGGAAATCGACTTCGAGGCTGAGATCATGGATCCAGCCGAGACCGCCGCCACCCAGCGGATAGGCATCTTCCTCCAGCACCCGGAAACGGAAATTTTCCAGCACCGGCACCGATTGCGACAGAGCGATGGTGTCATTGCCGCACAGGATCTTCACCCGCACCACCCCTGTCGGATCGCTGGCGCGGCGGTCGAACACCACCAGCGTGCCATCGGTCTGCGAAATTCCGGCAATGTTGAGAATGTCGCGGGCGGCTTCCTCCGGCAGGATGGTCGAACGATAGCCAGCCGGAAAGCTGCGGCCAAAGATCTGGATCAGCTCAGCGGCGCGCGCCGGCCCGGCCGCTTCGATAAGAGCGGCTTCGACTTCGTTGGTCCAGTCCCGGGTCAATTCGACCAGTTCGGCGTTCAGCTTGTCCACCGACAGCGGGCCGCGCACATCTTCCAGAACATAGCGCAGGCAGGCAGGCCCCAGACGGTTTATCTCGACCCCCGACCAGCCCAGCCGGCCCGCCGTTTCGCGCGCCAGCATATCGCCGATCTCGATCATGGTTTCGGTCGAATAAAGCGCACGCGGAATGCAGGCCAGCACCGATGCCCGCGCCACATCGCCTTTCTGGCGCAGGAACAGCCGCGCGCGCGGCCGGTCGAACAGCGACAGCAACCCCGCCGTCAGCTCCACCAGTTCCCCGACATCGGCATCGAACAATTCCTCGCGCGGGAAAGTCTCGATCACGTCGGCCAGCACCCGGGCATTGTGGCTGTTGTCGGCAAAAGCGAAGTGGCGAATGATGTCGGCGGCCTTTTCCCGCACCAGAGGCACATTATGCGGGCTGCTGCGCAATGCCGAGACCGTGAACAGGCCGACGAACTGGGTCATCCCCGACACCTGCCCGTCGGCGTCATAGCTGCGAATGGCAATGGTGCGCAGCGGAATGCGGCGATGAATGGTCGAATAGGCCGGCGAACTGCCGATCACCAGCGGCTGCGTGGAAGAATCATCCGCCAGCAGGGCCGCCGGACTGTCAGCCAATATGCCGAGCCGGCCATCCGCCGTGGCACAACCGGCAAAGATGAAATTGTCGGCCCTAAGCCAGCGCAGAAACTCGATTTCCTCGGAAATTCCGGCCGGCGCACCCGCCGGCGGATTTTGCCGCAAACTGTCGATCGCGGCCTGCAGGCGATCCAGCATCGGCTGCCGGTCGGCCAGAATGCGGCGCGCATCCAGACAGACCTGATCGAGCTGCTGGCGCAATGCCTGCTGACGCTGCGGCGACGCCTGATCCACTTCCATGACGATCAGGCTCTCCGGCTCTCCGCCCGCGCCCAGCGCCAGCAGCCGGCCATCGGCATCGCGGCGGGCATCGAGCACCGGGTGAATCAGCCGGCGCACCTGCAGCCGCTCGGCCAGGACCACGGCTGTCGCGCCATTCACAAGAAACGGCATGTCCGACTGGGCGATGATCAGGAATGTGCGGCGCTGCCCCTCGATGATCTCGTCGGTTGCCACATGCAGCCGATGCTCTCCCGCCGGGCGGGTGGCAAAAATGGAAAATGCCAGATCCGCGAGACGCGCGCGCGCCGCTGCATCAAAACCGCGCAATTCGGCATCCGGCGCCGCTGCATAAAGCGCCGCGGCAAAAGCCGCGCGCAGATCGGCCGCACCGGCAGATGATCCGGCCGGCGGCGGCGAATCGGATTCCCTGTTTGTCTGCGACATCAAAATACCCCTTTGAAGCATGAGCGCCTGACACTCAGCCTCCGTTGCCGAGGCACAACAACGGAGAAGCAGACTGTCTGTGGCCGGATTCACGCCGGGCTATGCGACAGCCGCCGCCGCGCTTCAAGGAAGTGATGTCAAAATTCGACGAAAATTCCGCCGATTGTCGCCGGATAGAAGCAAAAGGCGCTAAAATATGCGATTGGTTGCCACTGGCAGACGCTGTGCTTCAGCCTTTGGAGGTCTGATTCTGCATCCAGTCCATGGCAGCCTTCAGTTCCCGGTGCAGGGCGCGCGTTTCCTCCCGCGATAGCAGCTTGCGCCAGGACACCACCACCACAGCCGATCCAGCCGCCGACACGCCGCCGCCCAATGCGGCCGGCCGCGCGAATGGCAGCGCCACTGCGCGCATCAAAAGTTGCAGATTGCTGTCGCGATTGCCCGCCTGGCTGTTGTCGACATCAACCGCCGACCCCGAGCCGCTTTCGAAATGGCAGGGTGCGGCCACAAGAATTGCCTTTTCCGCCAGCGCCACCAGTTGTTCACCCACGACATCGGCCCGGCGCAGCGCTTGCAACAACGGCCCCGCAACCAGCCCGCAAAGTTCGGCCAGACGCTCGCCGACAAAGGCGACTCGTGCCGACTGCGCCGGCGGTGCTTCCAGCAGCAGCGCCTTGCCACGCAACCCCGAATGCAGCAGATCCGCCGCACGCGCGGCTGCGGGCAGTTCCGCGCCCTCGGCGAGCTGGCGCCAGAGATTTTCCGCCCGCCGCACCACCCGCCGCTCCACCGCGCCGGGAAATGCAGCATTGGCGGCACTGGCCATGGCGCGGTCGGCGGCAGCACGGCGGTCGTTGCCGGATGCAGCAGGCGCCGGATCAATCCAGTTGCGATCATGGACCAGTCGGGCGGCGCCGGGCCCTGCGCCGTCCGGATGGGCGCGCATGCTGGCCAGCAGCTTCTGCACCGTATTCGGACCTAGTTGTTCCACGCGACATTCCCAATCTGCGACATATCCGTCCTTCTGCGCTTAACGGCCGGAGATAAGGAAGGTTGAGCGCAAAATGCAGCCACTGGCCATAGTGCCGCTTGTCGGAATCGGGCCGTGGCCGTAAGAGATATGATGTCGCAATGGCGTCACTGAGGCGCGCCGCGCACAATCGGGATGGAATCACATGGACATAATTGTCAGTGCCGACTGGCTCAAGGACGAGTATCAGAAAAGCGACGTCAAGATCGTTGATGCAACCCTCTTCCTGCCGGACATGAATCGCAACGCGCAACAGGAATTCGAAGCCGCGCACATCCCAGGCGCGGTATTTTTCGACCTCGAAGAAGTCGCCGACCACAGTTCGGGTCTGCCGTTCATGCTGCCCAGCGCCGAAAAATTCGCCAGCCGCGCCCAGTCGCTCGGCCTTGGGGATGGTTCCAGGATCATCATTTACGACAACAGCCCGCTACGCTCGGCGGCCCGGGGCTGGTGGATGTTCCAGATTTTCGGCGCCTATCAGGTCGCCGTGCTGGATGGCGGGCTGGACGCCTGGAAGGCCGCCGGCGGCCCGCTGGAAAGCGGCAAGCCGATCATCCGCCACCGCCACTTCACGGTCTGGAGCGACAACGCCCCGGTGAAAAGCCTCGCCAATATGCGCGACATTCTGAAAAATGGCGACGCCCAGGTGGTCGATGCGCGTTCGGCCGGGCGCTTTGCCGGCACCGAACCGGAAGCCCGGCCGGGCATGCGTGCCGGCCATATGCCGGGGGCGAAGAACCTGCCCTATTCCGATCTTTATACCGAAGACGGCCATCTGAAGGACAAGGCTGCCCTGAAGGCCGCCTTTGCCGATGCCGGGGTCGATCCGCTGAAACCGCTGGTTGCCTCTTGCGGTTCGGGCATCACGGCCGCCTGCATCGTGCTGGCGGCAACGGTGCTGGGCGCCGACGATCCTGGGCTCTATGATGGCAGCTGGGCGGAATGGGGGGCGCAGCCGGACACGCCCATCGTGACAGACGCCTGACATCATGGCCGGCGCGCCGGACGACGATTCCGCCACCCCCCACCCCGACAGCGCGCACGCCGATACCTGGGCCGCGACCGCCGGCCGGCGGCCGGAATGGACACAGAATCGCGAAGGCAGCGGCGGCATCGTCAATCCGCCGGTGTGGCGGGCGTCGACCATTCTCTATCCGACCATCGCCGACATGCAGGCCGCCGACCAGCGCCCGGACGAGACATTATTCTATGGCCGCAAGGGCACGCCGACCACCTGGGCACTGCGCGAGGCGCTGTCCGGGCTCGAACCGGGTGCGGGCGGCACCATGCTGTATTCATCGGGCGTCGCCGCCCTTGCCAGCGCCATGCTGGCGGTGCTGAAACAGGGCGACCATCTGCTCATCCCCGATAATGTCTATGACCCGACGACCGCCATTGCGCGGCAGTTGTTCGCCGGTCTTGGCATCGAAACCGAAATCTATGACCCGTTGCTGGGGGCCGGAATCACAGCGCATTTCCGCCCGAACACCCGCCTGCTGGTGCTGGAATCGCCGGGTTCACAGACCTTCGAAGTGCAGGATATTCCGGCCATGACGGCCGCCGCGCGCGTGGCTGATGTCCTCACCCTGCTCGACAATACCTGGGCCGCCAGCCTGTATTTCAAGGGGCTGGCAGCGGGCTGCGA
>CAZIAA010000022.1:0-11113 GCA_964537365.1 uncultured Sandaracinobacter sp. | reverse complement strand
CCGGCCTTGGCGCAATGGGCGGCATTTGCATTGTTCGGCGCCTTGTGCGGCTGGTTCTATTATGTTCTGGCGTACCGGCCCGGCGGCGAGCCGATTGGCGGTCTCGATCGCATGATTGGCGGCCTCACTGGTTTCCTGCGCAAGCTGTTCCGGCGCTATGTGCCTGGCAGGCACGCTGCGCCCGCGTCTGCAGAGAGCAGCTGACACCATGCTGACACGGATTTTCCCGTCACCGACAATTGCCCGTTATATGGCGAAAATGTTTTTCATCCGCACTCTGGCTTTTCTGGTCGGGTTGACGGTGGTGCTGATGTCGCTTGATCTGCTGGGGGAATCCGGCCGGATTCTGGCGGTTCCGGGCAATGGCGAAGCGGAGCTGTGGAAATATGTGGCGATCCGCATGCCGCAGATCATTTCGCTGTTCCTGCCTTTCTCGGTGCTGCTGGCGGCGCTGCTGACATTTCTGACGCTGAATCAGAACAGCGAGATCACCATATTCCGTGCCGCCGGCATCAGCCCGCACCAGATCCTGGCGCCGATGATCCTCGCCGGGCTGGTGATCTCGGCGCTGACTTTCACCTTCAATGAACGCATATTGGTGCGCGCAAAAGCGGAATATGACCGCTGGAAAGCCGTGGATTACCAGCCGCTTGCGCCCGCGCAATCCACCCGTGGCGAAGTGTGGGTGCAGGCCGGAAGCGATCTCTGGCATGTCCGCGCCGTTGATGATTCCGGCGCTGAAACGCAGCTGCACGATGTCACCATCTATGCCCGCAGCAATGATCAGCTGCTCAGCGTCATCCATGCCAGGGAGGCATCCCCGATGCAGGCGGGCTGGTTGCTGCAGGCAGTGCAGTGGTTCGACGTGCAATCGGGGCAGTTGACCAATTCGCCGTCGTTGCAGTTTCAGTCGGTGGCCCGGCCCGGGCAGTTCACGACCGAAGTAGTGAATCCGGAGCATCTGCCGTTCTGGAAGCTGGCGCCTGCGATCGACCGGCTGCAAGCGGCCGGCAAGCCGACGGAACAGCTGGTCGCCAATCTCAACCACAAGATTGCCGACCCGCTGTCCGCAGTGCTGATGCCGCTGCTGGGATCGGTTGCGGCCTTCGGGCTGGCGCGCGCCGGCGGCTTGTTCATTCGCGCCGTTACCGGGCTGGCACTGGGCTTTGCATTTTTTGTTGCGGACAATTTTGCCATGGCAATGGCGGATTTTGGCACCTATCCGCCCTGGGCAGCGGCATGGGCGCCATTCCTGCTGTTTTTTCTGGTCGGGGAATCAGTGCTGTTTCGCACCGAAGAGTGATTTCGGCGCCATCGCGTGGGATTCGTTGCGCTGCGGCATCATCGCAGCTGGATATTGCCGCACCCTTCCCTAAATTCGCCTTGTTTGGGGGCTAAGGCACGCACGCCTTAATACAGGAGATGATTTTTGTTGGCTGAGCACAGGAAGCGCAAGGGGATCTGGCGCCGGGAACATTATCTGGACAAGATGACCCTGAAACAGCTGGTGGTCGCCTTTTTCCAGTATTACACCGTGCTGACATATCTGGCTCTGGCTGCGGTCAGCATTGCTGTTGCGGTGTGGAATCCGCCGAGCCTTGCTGCCGGTCTCGCGGCGGTTGTTGCTGCTGTCGTCATCTATCCCATGGTGTGGTATGTTCTGCATCGCTGGGTGCTGCACAGCCAGTGGATGTATAAATCGCCGCTGACGGCGGCGACCTGGAAGCGCACCCATTACGACCATCATCAGGATCCCAACCGGCTGGAAGTGCTGTTTGGCGCACTTTCCAATACCCTGCCGACCATTGCGCTTGCGACGATTCCCGCTGGCTGGCTGATTGGCGGCCTGGGTGGCGCGGCCGTGTGTTTTGCCACCGGCCTGATCTACACCTGCTTTTACGAATTCGCGCATTGCATTCAGCATCTGTCCTACAAGCCGAAGAATCGCTGGCTGGCGAATATGAAGAAGCGCCATATCGAGCATCATTTCCATGACGAAAAGGGCAATTTCGGTGTCACCAGCTTCTGGCCCGATCGCATTTTCGGCACATATTATCGCCGTCGCGAACGGCCGGAAAAATCGCCGACCGTTTTCAATCTCGGCTATACCGAGGAAATGGCGGCGCGCTATCCGTGGGTGGCCAGACTTTCGGACGGTGTGGAAAAAGGGCATCCGCGCCGCCGCGGGATAACGCCGCGGAAATATTCGGCTGCATCCCGAACGGATGCAGCCTGAACCGTGCCGATCACCATTACGCCGGTTCGGTCCGCGGCCGACCGGCGCGAGTTCATTGATCTGGTCTGGGAACTTTACGCCCGGGATCCCAATTGGCGGGCACCGCTAAAAAGCGAAGTGCGGGCGCTGATCGGCGGGATCAGGCGCAATCCATGGTTCGAACATGGGCGGGCGGAATTTTTTCTGGCGCGCCGCCAGGGCAGGGTGGTCGGGCGCATTTCGGCGCAGGTCTGCGAACTGGTGCAGCAGCGTCGCCCCGGCCTCGGGCAATGGGGCATGTTCGAATCCGTGGACGATGCCGAAGTTGCCCAAGCGCTGATCCAGGCGGCGGAATCATGGTTGCGCGCGCAAGGCATGATTCGGGCCCAGGGACCAATCAGCATTTCCATCTGGGATGAGCCGGGGCTGCTCATTCAGGGCTTCGATTCACCGCCCAAGGCGATGATGGGGCACCATCTGCCCTATTATCAGAAACACATCGAGGCCGCCAGCTATGCCGGCTGCAAGGATCTGTTCGCCTGGGCAGTGGAAATCGATCATGGTTTTCCGGAAATCGTCAACCGCATCGTGTCGATCGGGCAGCGCAACAGCCGCATTCGCATCCGGCCGGTTGATATACGCCGCTTTGATGCCGAAGCGGAGATCATTCTGGGCATTCTGAATGATGCCTGGTCCGAGAATTGGGGTTTTGTGCCGTTGACGCCCTCCGAAGTGCGCCATGTCGGCAAGAAACTGAAGCCGATTGTCATTCCCCATCAGGTTCTGATTGCGGAATATGATGGTGAGCCCGTCGCCTTTCTCATTTCCATTCCGGATATCAATGAATTTACCGCCGATCTCAATGGCCGGCTGTTTCCATTTGGCTGGGCAAAATTATTGTGGCGGTTGCGCAATCCGCAATCGACCTGGTTCCGAGTCCCGCTGATGGGCGTGACTCGTAAATTGCAGGCGACCCGCACGGCGTCGATGCTGGCATTCATGATGATTGAGCAGGTGCGACGAACTGCCGCAGGCCGACATGGGGCGCGCATGGCCGAGATTGGTTGGATTCTGGAAGACAACGGGCCAATGCTGTCGATTGCCGAAGCAATTGATGCCGAAATTGCCAAAAGCTACCGGATATTCGAGCGCGACCTGGCGCTGCCCTGAGCGGAAGCAGCCATCAAAGCGCACCACAATGGTGGTTGTTTGGATTGATTCATTGGAGAATTTTTTGCCAATAAGTTAACAACTATGAATTCCGGAATGAGAGACATTGCTTGCGACAGTTCTTTGCGTTCTAATTGCACCGGTAGTATTGTACCTTTGATCAGCAGTCTGGCTGGAAAGGAGGAACAGCGTGGCAGCAAATGAAGGTGTGGATGTGGATCTGGCAGCGCGGATTGAGCAGCTGACAGCAAAGCAGCGCGCCTGCCTCGATCTGGTGGATGATCATGCCACGTCCAAGGAAATTGCCCGCGAACTCGGTATTTCCCGACATACCGTTGATGCCCGCCTTCGCGCGGCGATTCAGATTCTGGGTGTAAGCAGCCGCCGCGAAGCCGCAGTCATATATCGGGCCGCAGCGGACGCCGAATCTTATCAATCATTCACATATCAACCGCCGCAGGTTGCTGACTCACGGTCGAATCCGCAAGTTTCAGCCCATGGCGTTGACAGCGAACAATTTGAACAAATGGAAACCCGGGCGCAAGATCCCGACGGTTCCATGCACTGGTCACCGCCTGCTTATCCGCAACCCGGACGACAGCAGGTCGCATTTGCGCCTGATCATGTCGCCGACAGCGCGGCCTGGACATTCGGTGCCATTGCAGACTCCAGAGAGAGTCATCCGCGCTTCCGACTCTGGGGAGGTTCCAATGACCTAACCCCAGCTCAGCGTGTCGCCGGCGTCTTTATCGTCACGATATTGGCAATGCTGGCATTCGGCACGTTCTTGTCGGGAATAGAGGCGCTTACACTTCTCCATTCCTGAGTAGCTCCAAACAGCGAAACATGAATTCACTGCCTGGTGCCCCGGTTCACTGCCTGGTGCTCAGGCGGCCGGAGAACTCTTATGTCCAGGAATCTGTCTGCAAACCATCGGGAAGTCGCCAATCATCGGGAAATCACTGTAAAAGTTACCCGTTCTCTCTATGCTTCGGAAGATGCCATTGATGCTGCACTGACGCAAGTTGCAAAATTCGTGGCGGAAATGCCAGCCGCACGTCAGAAGGCCAATTTTGCCGCCTGCGTGGGCCAGGAAGCGATTGCCGAGGCAGTCAATGCAATGACAGCTCTCAATCAGGCCCGTGAAGCGATGGTGAAGGCGCATGATGCGCTGGCAGTCGTGCGCGACCAGTTCGGGCTGCAGCCGGTTGGCTTTGGCAGCGACCCGCGCAAGCCGGAGTGGGCCGGAATTCCCGGATTGTCGGTTGTTGCAACCACTTCTGCTTCTGCTGCCTGATTTATCCATGGCCGGGCTTTTCGGGCGCGGGCCCGAAAGCCGCCGGCCGGGTTCAGCCGGCCTTCTTCTTCACGGATGGTCTGCAATAGCGGGAGTGTGTCTGCCATAGGAGGGATGTCCCTGATGGAAGGGGCCTGACGGAAAGGTAGTGTCGTGCAACCGGCTTTTCTGGTTTTTCTTGGCGCAATGCTGGTCGTCTGCACCTATGCAGTGCTCTATGGCGGGAAAGATGAGCGGTTGGGGGCCATTTTGCTGGCGGCGGCGGCGGTTTTGTCGCCCTTGTCGCTGGTCCGTGGCTGGGCTGCGCCGGAACTTGGGATCACATTGGTAGACGTTGGCCTGTTTGCAGCGCTGCTGGCGCTGGCCATGCGCTCACGCGCTTTCTGGCCGATCTGGGCGGCGGGCTTCCAGTTATGTGCAGTCGCAGTCCATCTGGTTGCCGGACTGTCACCATCCATGCTGCCCGCGGCTTATGCCGAAACGCTGGCGCTCTGGGCCTATCCGGTGCTGGCCGCGCTTGCAGTTGGAACCTGGGTTGAAGCCGGGGAGGATTCGGAGGAGCGTCATGAGCGCCGTTGAGACTGCCATAACACCCAGGAATTCGCTCGCTTTTGCCAATTCCGTCGCTGCGCCCGTGGCGCACAGGCAGGCGTCCCGGGATCGCTGGCTGCTGATGCGGTTGCTGGCGGCCGGACGATCCAGCCCGCGCCTGGCGGATCGATTGATGGAAGAGCAGGGTTCTCTGGGCTCGATCCTGTCGACAAGCAATGAACGTCTGCGCCAGCTGGGTGCGGACGCCAACGGAATTGCCATTCTGCAGCTGATTCGCGAGGCGCTGAGCTCTGTTCTCGAGCGCCGGGAAGATGATCGGCCGCGAATCGAATCGTCCGAACAGCTTGCCGATCAGTTGCATGGCGAAATGGCCTGGCTGAACGTCGAGCAGGTGCGGGTGGCGTTTCTGGATGCCGGACACCGGCTGCAGCGAATCGAGACCCTGAGTTCGGGAACATTGCGCAAGGCCCATGTCCACCCCCGCGAAGTCGCCCGCCGGGCACTGGAGCTTTCCGCGGCGGCAGTGATTCTGGCGCACAACCACCCTTCCGGGGATCCGACCCCATCACAGGCTGATATCACAATGACGGGACAGGTCCGCCAGGCCTTGCGAGCTGTTGATGTCGAGCTTCTGGATCATCTGGTGATCGCGCGTTCGCGCATCGTCAGCATGGCGGCTTCTGGTTTGATCTGAGGCGGTTAGGCTTTGATAATGGCGTATCAACTAATCATATATCAACCGCTGGAGATTGTTTTGGCACCCCTTGCGTCGTTAAAAAGGTTTCAAGGCGGCTGCTTCAGGCAGTTGGTTCGAATCACTGGTTACGACCCGGATGAGCAAAAGAACCCTGCGTGAAAACGCCTGAATAACAGGATATCCGGGCCCTCCCCCGGATATGCTGGAGGTAACGGTGGCGTCCGATTTCCGACCCTGCGGATGCCACCGTTACCGTTTCTTTCCTCCCCCATTGATGATCCGCATGGCTGCAAGGCACGTCTGCCGTGCCCTTGGCGCCTTATGGGAACGCTTCATTCTGGGGGTGGTTGTCAAAAAAAGGGAGGTTAATTCCCCTGCATTCATACGGCAATGCCGCGCTGTTCAGTCGAGCGTGACCCAGACCGGCACGTGATCACTGGGCCGTTCCCGGCCCCGGACATGGCTGTCGATGCCGCAATCCCGCATGCGATCGGCGGCGGCGGGCGAAAGCAGAAGATGGTCGATTCGCAGGCCCCAGTTTTTGGGCCAGGCGCCGCCCTGATAATCCCAATAGCTGTAAACTGTCGCATCCGGATTGGCGGCGCGGATGGCGTCGGTCCAGCCAGATGCAGTCAGAGCGCGAAAGCGGCTGCGCGACTGCGGCTGCACCAGCGCATCATCTGCCATGATCTCTGGGCGGGCGACATCGGCATCCGTCGGGCAGACATTCCAGTCGCCAGCCAGGATGACAGGGGCTTCGCTGGCCAGCAAAACGCGGGCGCGTGCTGCCAGGCGATCCATCCACGCCAGCTTGTAATCGAATTTCGGACCCGGGACGGGATTGCCATTGGGGAGATAGAGACAGACGAAATGAATATCGCCGATTCGAGCCTCCAGCCAGCGGGACTGGATATCGTCATCACGGGCATCCGAATCCGCGGACAGAGAACGGGAAATCTCGTGGATGGGGTGCCGCGCCAGAATGGCGACTCCGTTGAAGCCCTTTTGTCCATGCACGCAGAGCTGATAGCCGGCCGCCTCGATTTCCTGCCTTGGGAAACGCGTCTCTTCGATCTTGATTTCCTGCAGCCCGACGATGTCCGGCCTGGCTTCCGCCAGCCACTCCAGCAGCCGGGGCAGGCGCGCGGTGATGCCGTTGATATTGAAACTGGCGATTTTCACCGCGGGCGGATCAGATGGAAAAGGATGTGCCGCAGCCGCAAGACGACTGGGCATTGGGGTTGCGCACCTGAAAGGATGCGCCGGTCAGATCCTCGACATAATCGACGACTGCCCCCGACACCAATGGCAGGCTGAGATCATCCACCAGCAGGCCGACACCATCCGTCTGCACTTCGGTGTCGGTTTCGGCCGGCGTGTCCGCCAGTTCAAAACGATATTGAAAGCCGGCACAGCCACCGCCATCGACGATCAGTCGCAGCCGGGCCGTGGGACGTCCCTGGCGGCTGCGGATGGCAGCAATACGAGCAGCAGCTGTGGGCGTAAGCGCGATATCCACCATGATACTCAGCTAGGGTGTCTGGCGCAGGATCGCAAGAGGCTGTCGGGACGGCGGAGGTTTGGGGTGGCTGGCGCCGGGCACCGGGCGTGCCGCCGGCATTACGTCAGGGCAGCGCGGACAGTTGCGGACCGACCTGGGTTTTCTTGAATTGCAGCAGATAGCTGGAAGATTCGATGAATTTGCGCGGGTTGAGCGGGCGGTTGTCCACCCGCACTTCATAATGCAGGTGTGGCCCGGTGGAACGCCCGGTGCTGCCTACGGCGCCGATCTTCTCACCCATGGCGACGCTCTGCCCGACCTTGACGTTGATTTTCGACAGATGCCCATAGCGGGTGAGAATGCCATGGCCATGGTCGATATCGATGCACAAGCCATAGCCGCTGTAATAGCTGGCACGAACGACCTTGCCACGCGTGGCGGCATAAACAGGCTCGCCAGTGGGGGCGGCCATGTCGAGACCGGTATGACTGGCCTGACGGCCATTGAAGGGGTCGTGGCGATAGCCATAACGCGAGGTCAGCGTGTAATTGCGGAGGGGAATGAATGTCGGCAATGACTGCATGGCGGTTTCGAACTGCCGCACGCGCTGCCAGCTGACGTAAAGCTCGGTGAAGCGGGGGTCGGTGCCGGCGCTGTCGCCATCGGCGGCGATAAACGGGCCGCCCACGCCCAGACTGGAGAGCTTGCCCCTGGTCGCGGTCTGAGCAGTGGACTGCGCGACGAATCTTTCCGGGCTGAGGCCCAGCCGGTCGATCAGCGAACGGGCATCATTCAGCCGCGCTTCGGCACTTGCGGATGCCTGACTGACCAGGGCGTTCTGCTTGTTTTCCAGCGCTGCAAAAGGCGCCAGAACACCTTGAATCGCGGCTTGTTCGGTGCCGGCCTTGCCGGCCGCCGGCGGCAGCAGCTCCGCCAGCTGCCCGCCCTGAGCCTTGCCAGTCAGCAGGGCATCCAGAAATTCCTGGCGTGCTTCGATACGTTCGGCGGTGGTGGCCATGCTGCCCTGCAACGCGGCCCGATCGGCTTTCAGCGCCTGCACCTGCGCCGCCATCTGGGCGAGTTCGGTTTCGGTCTTTGCGTCCCGTGCGGATTCGCTGGTGGTGCCATTCAATGACGAAATGGCAAGCCATCCGGCAATCATCGCAGCAGAAGCAATTCCCATGAGTTGTTCACCCGTTCCGATATTGAAAGAGCGAACCCGGCCCTGCGATACCAGCAGGAGACGCCGCTCGGGCAGGCGTTGCACTAGCAGAGCCGGCACGCGCGCCAATCGGCGCCGAAGCTGTTTTTGCATGCGTCCCCAAGCCCTCAGCCAACAAGCCGACACCAGAAAGCGCCGGTCGCTCTCAAATTGCACTCGTCACTCAGATTACAGTTATTGCCGCCGCCTCCACCCGAAATCTGCAAACTGTTGCGCGAGTGTTAACGACGCCTGTTCCTGTGAGAGAAGACGGCCGGACTGCCAACCCCGTTAACACAAAGCATCGTCAAGCCGGCCAAAGTTTACGATGAACCGTGTGTCGGCAAAAGGGCAGCGGGGCGAAGCGTTGCCGGGATTGTTCATCTTCTATGCAGCCTGGGCGCACGACTCGTTTACACTATTTGTGGTCGCGAACGGCCTGCGGCGTCATAATCCGCGCACTGCCTGCAGAACCTGGGCGGCATGGCCGGCGACTTTCACCTTGCGCCACAGAGCTGCAATCCGGCCCTTGCCGTCGATCAGAAATGTCGAGCGGTCGATGCCCATATATTCCCGTCCGTACAGCTTTTTGGGCACCCAGCTGCCATAGGCTTCGATCACTTCATGCTCCGGATCCGATGCCAGCGGGATTTTCAGATTCTGTTTGGCAATGAAGTTTTCGTGTTTCTTCAGGGAGTCTGTCGAAACGCCCAGAACCGTGCAATTCAAGGCTTCGAATTCCGGCAGAAGCTCGCTGAACTCGATCGCTTCCCTGGTGCAGCCCGTGGTATTGTCCCTCGGGTAGAAGTAGAGAATCAGGTTGCGGCCGGAAAAATCCGCCAGACGGACTGGCCCATCTGTCGATTGCATTGCGAAATCCGGGGCGCTGTCACCAATTGCAAGCGGCATGGGTCAATCCTTTTCCTGCAAATTGCGGAATGTTGCGTCCCAGCATGTCGACACGGTTTGCCGGGCGCTGTCGAGTTCGGCCTGAAGTGCTGCAAAACTATGGTGGCCGCAGGCGCGGGCAATGACGGCGCTGGCGCTAGCATCCGGTGCCGCAGTCGCATCATGCGGCTGCACCAGACGCAGCATGATCAGCATATTCATCATCAGCCGGGCCGGGCCAGCCAGTTCCGGCAGCAGCTGGCGGGCAGCGGCGTCCAGTGCAGTCGGCACGACCACGCCGGCCAGAAGCGCGCGGGTCTCGACCAGGAATTCGATATCAACCAGCCCGCCACGAATCAGCTTCAGATCAAATGGCCCGGCGGCGGGCTTGTGCTTTTCCATATGGTTGCGAATGGCGAGCGCCTCTCGCAGCACGGCGTCCGCATCGCGCGGCAGCGCCATGATTTCCCGCAACACATTTGCAACCGCCTGCCGGTCGCGCGTGAGAGCCGCGACCGGCCGCGCCCGGGTCAGCGCCATATGTTCCCATAGTTCCGCCTGTCGGGTCTGATACTGGCGGAAGCTGTCCAGGCTGACCACTTGCAGGCCGCTGTTGCCCGAAGGGCGCAGCCGGGTGTCCAGCTGATAGAGCGGGCCAGCGGCGGTTGCGACGCTGAGCGCTGCGATCAGTCTTTGCCCGACGCGATTGAACCAGGCGCTGGCCGACAGCGGCGCCGGCCCGGTGGACTGGGTTTCGAAACTGCCGCTGAACAACAGCACCAGATCGAGGTCGGATTGTGCCGTCAGTTCGCCGCCGCCCAGTCGCCCCAGCGCCAGCGGAATCAGCCGGCCACCCGGAATGGCGCCGTGCTGGGCGCTGAAATCCCGCATCACCTGTTCCGCCAGAAGCGCAATTGCAGCCTCGGCCATATAGGCCAGTTCGCGGGCGGCGGTTTCCGGCTGCACCGTGGCATTGATCAATTGCACGCCCAGCTGGAAGCGGCGTTCCGCGGTCCACACCCGCACGCGGTCGAGCAGGGCTTCGCGATCGAGGCCGCGCGCCGCCGCCGCCAGCTCCTGAAATGCTGCATCGGCATCGGCCAGCGCCGGGGCCGGCACCAGCAGGATGTCGATCAGGCTGGGCCGGCGCGCCAGCGCATCCGCCAGCAGCGGCGTTGCCGTGAGGATCCTGGCAACGGTGGATTGCAGGCCGGGATTGGCGGCCAGCAGGCGCCAGAATTGCACACCAGAGGGCAGGGCCTCGATCAGGCGGTTGAAGCGCAGCAGGGCTTCGCGCCCGGCCGCGCCGCCGGCAATTTCCTGCACCATTTGCGGCATGACGGATTCGAATGCAGTGCGTGCTTCGGATACGCGCAGGGAACGCGCGCGGCCCGAGCGCCAGCTGCCGGCCAGATCGGCGAGCAGCTGCGGGTCGGCGATTCCGGCTTTCGTGGCCCAGCTTTCGATGTCATTCCTGTCATGCGGCAGATGCGGCGCGTCCGATTGCTGGCCGGCTTCCAGAAGTTCGTCATAGAGTCGGCCGACCGTTTCGATATGGGGCAGCAGCACCTGTGCGATTTCGGCCCAGCCCG
>CAZIAA010000021.1:2120-11305 GCA_964537365.1 uncultured Sandaracinobacter sp. | reverse complement strand
GGAATGGCAGACATTCGCGCACCATGCGCATTTCGCCGGTGGCATTCACCCTGAGGATTCGTTCCCACAATTGCTCGTAATCCGCATCATCAATGGGCAGAAAGCCGGAAATGCCGGCATTGTTGACGAGAATGTCGATGCCGCCGGCCCAGTCGGCAATGGCCGGAACCACATTGGCAATGCTTTTCGGATCCCCGACATCGAGATGAAAGGCGCGTGCCCGGTCGCCGATCGAATCCGCGACTTCGCTGGCCATGGCCAGATTGACGTCGGTGACGGCCACGCACGCGCCATCCTCGGCCAGCAGCCGCGCCGTCGCTGCCCCCATGCCGCTGGCAGCGCCAGTGACGATTGCCCGCAAGCCCTTGACTGAACGTTTCGAAGCCATGAATTTCTCCCTTGAAATATGTCTGGCGCAGCAAACGCCTTCACGGCCGGCGAAGCAAGCCCTTCTGCAATGCAACACTGCAAATGCCAGCCATGAAACTGGCGCCAACGCTTGCCCGCAGCCGCCAGCGCGTCCATAGGCTGGCGCAATCATGCACGATTTGAAGGCTATTCGCAAAGATCCCGCTGCATTTGACGCGGCGCTGTTGAAACGTGGCGTCACCCAAGCGTCAGCAGCAGTGCTCGATGCCGATTCGGCGCTGCGACAGGCACAGACCGAATTGCAGACCGCGCTTGCGAGACGCAATGAAGCTTCGAAGGCAATCGGCCGCGCCAAGGCGCAGAAGGACGAATCGCTGGCGCAGGAACTGATGGCCGAAGTCGGCCATCTGAAATCCCGAATCGCCGCGCTCGAGGACGAGGAACGCGCCCGTCAGACGGTGCTCCAGGACCTGATTTCGGCCCTGCCCAATGTGCCGGCGGATGATGTTCCCGAAGGGCCGGATGAAAGCGCCAATGTCGAAGTGAAACGCTGGGGCGAAGCAAAAGCGCATGGGCTGGAGCATGATGCGCTGGCGGAAAGGCTGGGCTGGAATGCGGAAGCCTCGGCCCGCCTCGCCGGCAGCCGCTTCATGGTGCTCGAAGGCGGACTGGCGCGGCTGCACCGCGCGCTCGGGCAATTCATGCTGGACCGGCAGGTCGAAGCCGGCTGGCGCGAAACCGTCGTGCCCTTGCTGGTGCGCGACAATGCCGTGTTCGGAACCGGCCAGCTGCCGAAATTCGCCGAAGACCTGTTCCGCACCACCGATGGCCGCTGGCTCATCCCGACCGCCGAAGTCAGCCTGACCAATCTCGTCGCCGACAGCATTTTGGATGCCGATACCCTGCCCTTGCGGCTGACGGCATTGACGCCCTGTTTCCGCAGCGAAGCGGGCGCCGCCGGCAAGGACACCCGTGGCCTCATTCGCCAGCACCAGTTCGAAAAGGTCGAACTGGTGACCATCTGCGCGCCCGACGAATCGGCGGCCGAACATGAACGCATGACCGCCGCCGCCGAAGCCATATTGCAAGCGCTGCAACTGCCCTATCGGCGCATGCTGTTGTGCACGGGCGACATGGGCTTTTCAGCGCAAAAGACCTTTGACCTCGAAGTCTGGCTGCCCGGCGCCGGCACCTACCGCGAGATTTCCTCCGTTTCCGACTGCGGCGCCTTTCAGGCGCGGCGCATGCAGGCCCGCTTCCGCACCCGTGGCGGGAAAGGCGCCAGCCATGTGCACACGCTGAACGGTTCCGGCCTCGCCGTCGGCCGCGCCCTGGTCGCCGTGCTGGAAAACTGGCAGCAGGCGGATGGCGCCATCGCCATTCCCGATGTGCTGCAGCCCTATATGGGCGGAATCACCCAACTGGAGCCTGTCAGCCAATGACCCGCATATTGCTCACCAATGACGATGGCGTTCACGCCCCCGGCTATGCCGCGCTCGAACGCATTGCCCGGCAATTGTCGGATGATCTCTGGTTCGTGGCGCCCGCCGAGGAGCGTTCCGGCGCCGGCCACAGCCTCACTCTGAATAGCTCGGTTCGCGTGCGACAGATCGAATCGCGGCGCTTCGCAGTGACCGGCACGCCGACTGACAGCGTCATGATGGCGCTGGGCCATCTGATGGGTGATCTGCGCCCGGACGTGATCCTGTCCGGAGTCAATCGCGGCCCCAATCTGGCCGAAGACGTGACCTATTCCGGAACCGTCTCCGCCGCCATGGAAGGCACGCTGGCCGGAATCCGCTCAGTGGCGCTGTCGCAGGCAATGCTGGATTACAGCTATGGCAAGGAAAGCTTCGCCTGCGCCGAAGCCGTCGGCGCCGATGTGCTGCGCCGGGTGCTGCGCGCCGACTGGGGCAAAGGCGTCCTCATCAACGTCAATTTTCCGGCCACGGCGAAGCCCAAAGGCGTGCGCGCCACGGTGCAGGGATTTCGCGATTACGGCCATATCCATGTCGATGCCCGCATCGACCCGCGCGGCCATCCCTATTACTGGTTCGCCTATGGCCGCGAAGTGCAGAATCCAGCCGAACTAACCGATCTGGCTGCAGTGCGCGCCGGTTATGTGTCGGTGACGCCGCTGCACCTCGACCTGACCGAACATTCCGTGGTGTCTTCCCTGCGGCAGACTCTGGGCGACTGATTGCACCGGCGCGGATGTTTCCGCTCTGGTTTTGCGCTTGGTTTTGCAGCGCAAATCATTGCATCTGTCGAACCATGCTGCAGAAACCCGCGCCATGACACCGCCCGCCGGCACTGCTGACGATATCGTCGACCTTCTGGTGCTGGGTGGCGGTGTCAATGGCGCCGGCATCGCCCGTGACGCCGCCGGTCGCGGGCTGTCGGTGGTATTGCTGGAACAGGGCGATCTGGCCAGCGCCACGTCCTCGCATTCCTCGAAACTGGTGCATGGCGGCCTGCGCTATCTGGAATTCTATGAGTTCGGCCTGGTGCGCAAGGCGTTGCAGGAACGCGAACTGGCGTTCCGCGCCGCGCCGCATATCGCCCGGCCGCTGCCCTTCTTGTTGCCATTGATGCCGCATGCGCGGCCGCGCTGGATGATCCGGGCGGCGCTGTTCCTCTATGACCATCTGGCCCGCCACCCGGAAGTGCCCAATTCGCGCCTGATCGCGCTGCAAAAGGACGCCGCCGGCCCGGCCTTTGTGCCGGAACTGACGCGGGCATTCCGCTATTGGGATGGCGCGGTCGATGATTCGCGCCTCGTCATTCTGGCCGCGCGCGACGCCGCCGATCGCGGCGCCCGCATCCACAGCCGCGAAGCTGCGACCAGCGCCCGGCGCACCGATTTCGGCTGGCAGGTCACCACTTCGCGCGGGCGGCAACTGGCTGCGCGCTGGCTGGTCAACGCCACCGGCCCCTGGGCGGAAAATGTCGCGCGCGACCTGCTGCATATCGCCGATCCGCCGCGGCTGTCGCTGGTGCAGGGCGCGCATCTGATCACCCGCAAGGTCAATCGCACCGCCGATGCCTGGACCCTGCAGCAACCGGACGGGCGCATCGTCTTCGTCATTCCGCATGAGGGCCGGTTCAGCCTGATCGGCACCACGGAAACCCCGGTTGCCCAGCCGGACAATCCACAGATGGCGCAATCCGAACAGGACTATCTGCTGCAGGCGGTGAACCGCAGCCTGGCGCGGCCATTGCAGCCAGCCGACATCATCGGCCATTTTTCCGGTATCCGCCCGCTGGTGCTGGAAGACGGCAAGGGCGCGCGCGAAACCACGCGCGACTGGCGGCTGGTGTCACACAAGGGCGCACAGGCGCTGACGGTGCTGGGCGGCAAGATCACCACATACCGCCGGCTGGCGGAAGCCGTGGTCGATCAATTATTCCCAGCCACCCGGCGCTGGACCGCCGGCGCCACCCTGCCCGGCGGCGACATGCCGCGCAAAACCGCATCCGCCCATGGCGATTATGCCGAATGGCTGCACGACACCAAGGTCCGGCATCCGCATTACGATCCCCATATCATCGCTCGCCTGGGGCGGCTTTATGGAACGCAATGCGAAGCCCTGCTCGACGCCGGGCTGGGCGCCAATCTGGGCGGCGTGTTCGAAGCCGAACTGCAGCACATGCGCGACCGCGAATGGGCACAAACCGCCGAAGACGCCTTGTGGCGGCGCAGCAAGCTCGGCCTGCATCTCGATGCCGACGCCCGGCAACTTGTGCGCGAATTCTTTGGCAGCTGAACCCCGTTCAGGGGTAAAGCAGCACGCAATCCCAGCCATCGCCGGCGCGGGTAAAACGTTCGCGCAGATGCTGTCGGCCGGGGCGCTCCTGCCAGAATTCGATCCAGTCCGGCAGCAGCCGATATCCGCCCCAATGCGGCGGCCGCGGCACGACATCGGGGAAACGATCCGCCATTTCCTGCATCTGGCGGTCGAACAATTCGCGCGACGGCAGCACTTGCGATTGCTGCGAAGCCCAGGCGGACAGCTGGCTGAGACGCGGCCGACCGGCAAAATAAGCATCGCTTTCGGCGCTGCTGACGGGCGTCACCGTGCCCTGCGCCCGCACCTGCCGCGCCAGCGACTTCCAGTGGAAATCCAGTGCCGCTCTTGGCACTTGTTGCAACTGCCGGCCCTTGGCGCTGTTGCTGTTGGTGTGAAACACGAAGCCGCGCGCATCGAACCCCTTCAGCAACACCATGCGCACATCGGGGCGGACACCGCCGCTGTCATCCAGTTCGGCCGTGGCAAGGGCGCAGGCGTCGGGCAGGACCGGCTCCTGCTCTTGCGCCGCAGCATACCAGGTTGCAAATTGCTGCCATGGATCAATCATGCAAACAGCGCTAGAACCATCCACCCGGGGATGCAACGCCGGGAATATGGGCGGCCTTGCACCCGGCACGGGCCTGACCTATATCCAACTGTGATATTTATGCAACAGGTGATGCACCACTGATGGCCGATCTCTATTCTGTTCTGGGTGTAGAGCGCACTGCCGACGCGGCAGCGATCAAGCGTGCCTATCGCAAGCTGGCCAAAAAATACCACCCGGACCGCAACAAGGACGACAAGGACGCCGCCGCGCGCTTCGCCAAGGCGACGGCGGCCTATGACATCCTGTCGGATGCCAAGCAGCGCGCGGCCTATGATCGCGGCGAAATCGACGAGGATGGCAATGCGAAATTCACCGGCTTCGACCCGCGCGCCGGTTTTGGCGGCGGTTTTGGCAATGCCGGGCCGGGCGCCGGTGCGGCCGGTGGGCGCGGCTTTGAATTCAATTTCGGCGGTGACACCAGCGACCTGTTCTCCGAACTGTTCGGCCGCGCCAGCCGCAGCGGTGGCATGGGTAGCGGCATGGGCGGCGGCGGCTTTCAGCGCCCGCCGGCCCGGGGCGCGGATGTATCCTATCGGCTGAAAGTGCCATTTGCCGATGCCGCGCTGGCGCGGAAAATGCGCCTGACCCTGCACAATGGCAAGACCATCGACCTGCAGATCCCCAAAGGCGCCGAAGACGGCCAGAAGATCCGCCTGTCCGGGCAGGGCGAAGCCGGGCCGGGCGGACCGGGCGACGCGCTGGTGACATTGGCGATCGAAACCGACCGCCGCTTCACCCGCGACGGCAATGACATCCGCACTGATTTCACCGTGCCGCTCGGGACCGCGGTTCTGGGCGGGCAGCAGCGGGTGGCGACACCCGAAGGCGATGTCATGCTGAACATTGCCGCCGGCACCAGTTCCGGCAAGGCGCTGCGTCTGAAAGGCAAGGGCTGGACGACGAAATCCGGCCAGCGCGGCGACCTGCTGGCGCGGGTGCTGGTTGAAGTGCCGGACGATCCCGAACTTGCGGAATTCCTGCGCAATCGGCAAAATCCCGATTGAGGATGCTGAAGCAAAAACTCTATGACATGATTTTCCGGGTGACGGCGCTGACCGTCAGATGGCCACACACCAGCCATGTCGTGCGCCGCACCCTCAATGGAACGCTGCGCAACGGTTACATCCACGCCGGCAATATCGCCTATCTCAGCCTCGTCACCCTGCTGCCGTTCATCATTCTCATCACCGCCGCCACGGCTGCCTTCGGCCAGACCGACGCCGGCAAATTCGCCATCGATGCCCTGCTGAATGCACTGCCGGACAATATCGCCCACAACTTCCAGCCCGTGATTGCACAGGTGCTGGAAGCGCGCACCGGCAAGCTGTTGTGGGTGGGCGGGCTGGTGGCGCTGTGGACGGTCAGCACCTTCATCGAAACCCTGCGCGACGTCAGCTATCGCGCCTTTGGCGTGAAGAAAGCGCAGGGCTTCCTGACCTACCGGCTGAAATCCTTTCTCGGCACGCTGACGGCCATTGCCATCGTCGTCGTCACCTTCCTGTTGCAGGTCTCGTTCGCAGTCATACTGAGCACGGTCGAAAGCCTGATGCCACTCGGCATCCGCATCCCCGAATGGCTGCTGAGCTCGCTCAATCTGTCCCGATTTGCCATGCCGGCCATGCTGTTTCTGGCGCTGTGGGCATTGCTGAAACTGTTGTCGCCGCCGCAATACCGCCAGGCCCGCAGCTGGCCGGGCGCGCTTATCATCAGCCTGGCCTGGATCGGAACCTCGCTCGCCGTCAGCTCCGGCCTGGTGCTGTTCGCCAATATGAACCTGACCTATGGCGCGCTGTCCGGGGTGATGCTGGCCATGTTGTTCTTCTATATCATCGGCTTTGCGCTGGTGCTCGGAGTCCACACCAATGCAGCGCTGGCGGAAGAATTTCCGGATGAGGTTCCCTCTGGCGAAAACATGGGCTAGGAACCAGCGCCAGACCTGTCAGGAGAGAAGAATGGGCTTGATGAAGGGCAAGCGCGGCCTTGTCATGGGCGTCGCCAATGACAGATCACTGGCCTGGGGGATTGCACAGAAGCTGGCTGCCGCGGGCGCCGAACTGGCCTTCAGCTATCAGGGCGAAGCGCTGGCCAAACGCGTGCAGCCGCTGGCGGAATCGCTCGGCTCTGCGCTTTTGTTCGATTGCGATGTGGCGTCGGATGATTCCATCGACCAGCTGTTTGCCGATCTGCGCACCCGCTGGGGCAGCCTTGATTTTCTGGTCCACGCCATTGGCTTTTCCGACAAGAACCAGCTGCGCGGACCTTATGCCGACACCACCCGCGACAATTTCCGCATGTCGATGGATATTTCCGTCTACAGCTTCACTGCTGTTGCCCAGCGCGCGGCTGCGATGATGGCGAATGGCGGCAGCCTGTTGACGCTGACCTATTATGGCGCCGAAAAGGTGGTGCCGCACTATAATGTCATGGGCGTTGCCAAGGCCGCCCTCGAAGCCAGCGTGCGCTATCTGGCGGTGGATTTCGGCAAGCGCAACATCCGTGTGAATGGTATTTCCGCCGGGCCGGTGAAGACTCTGGCGGCGTCGGGCATTGGCGATTTCCGCTATATCCTGAAATGGAACGAACTGAATTCGCCGCTGAAACGCAACACCACATTGGAAGATGTCGGCGGCGCCGGCCTTTACCTGCTGTCCGATCTCGGCAGCGGCACGACTGGCGAAATCCTGCATGTCGACAGCGGTTACCATGTCGTCGGCATGAAGGCCGAAGACGCACCCGATATCGCTCTGGTCTGAAGCCGCACATGTCGCTCAACACCTTCGGCCACAGCTTTCGCTTCACCACCTGGGGGGAATCGCATGGGCCGGCGCTGGGCGCCGTCGTTGATGGCTGCCCGCCGGGATTGCCATTGTCGGAGGATTTCATCCAGCCCTTCCTCGACAGGCGCCGGCCCGGGCAATCGCGCTTCACCACCCAGCGGCGCGAACCGGATCAGGTGGAAATCCTGTCCGGCGTTTACGAGGGGCAGACCACCGGCACGCCGATCAGCCTGCTGATCCGCAACACCGACCAGCGCTCCAGGGATTATTCCGAAATCGCGCAGAAATACCGCCCCGGCCATGCCGATTATGCCTATGATGCCAAATACGGCCTGCGCGACCCGCGCGGCGGCGGCCGTTCGTCGGCGCGCGAAACCGCCGCCCGCGTGGCCGCCGGCGCAGTTGCGCGGCGGGTGCTGGGCGATGACATCACCATTCGCGGCTATGTCGTCGAACTGGGTGGCGACGCCATCGACCGCGCTTCGTTCGATCCGGCCGAAATCGACCGCAATCCGTTTTTCTGCCCCGATGCCGAAGCCGCCGGGCGCTGGGAAAAATTGCTGGATGCCGCGCGCAAAAGCGGCTCCTCGCTGGGCGCCATCGTCGAAGTGGTGGCAACCGGCGTGCCGGCCGGCTGGGGCGCGCCCATCTACCATAAGCTGGATGGTCAGCTGGCGGCGGGTTTGATGTCAGTGAATGCCGTCAAGGGCGTCGAAATCGGCGACGGCTTTGCCGCCGCCCGCCTGGCGGGTGCGGAAAATGCCGATCCGATGCGACCGGGCGCGGATGGGGGGCCGGTTTTTCTCGCCAATCACGCCGGCGGTATTGCCGGCGGCATTTCCACCGGTCAGGCCGTCATTGCCCGGCTGGCGCTGAAACCGACCAGTTCCATCCTGACCCCGGTCGAGACCATCACCCGCGAAGGTGTTGCAACCACCATTCGCACCAAGGGCCGGCATGACCCATGTGTCGGCATCCGCGCCGCGCCCGTCGCCGAAGCGATGATGGCGCTGGTTCTGGCCGATGCCAAGCTGATGCAGCGCGGCCAGACCGGGCGCTGATCCGGGTTTTGCTCAGAACATCCAGCTTTCGACATTGGCGATTGCTTCGTGGCGCTGCGCTGCCAGCAACGCCTTCACATTGCGCACGATGAACCAGACCGACACCAGCGGGAACAGCACGAACGCCAGCAGGCCGAAACTGATGACCGTGCCGATGCCGGCGACGATCGCCCAGACGATTCCGATCCAGAAAGTCCGGATCAGATAGCGATAATGGCTGGTCATCCAGGCTTCATGCGGTTCGCCCTGCCAGACATAGCCCAGAATGAGGCCGACGATCGCCGACACGCCGGTGACGAAGCCGCCCAGATACAGCAAGGCAATGACGCTGGGCCGATTCATGTCAAAGCCACCGGATGCAGCGGACGGCGTGTCGGCGGACGGCGTATCGGCGGGCGGAGGAGCGTCACCGGGTGGCTGCGTGGACATGCATATTCTCCTGAGTTCGCGTTCATCTGCCAGCTTGACGCAAAGCCGGAGTTTCGACAAGTGGCAGTTGTGCCAGAGGTTCGGGCGGCCGCGACCTTGTTATCAAGATCGAGGAAAGTCCGGGCTCCGCGGATCGACGGTGGCGGGT
>CAZIAA010000021.1:0-2020 GCA_964537365.1 uncultured Sandaracinobacter sp. | reverse complement strand
ACCTTGTTATCAAGATCGAGGAAAGTCCGGGCTCCGCGGATCGACGGTGGCGGGTAACGCCCGCCGGGGGTGACCCCAGGGAAAGTGCCACAGAAAGCAGACCGCCGTCCGGGCATGGTGCCGCAAGGCGCCGGGCTGACGGCAAGGGCGAAAGGGTGCGGCAAGAGCGCACCGCGCGGCTGGCAACAGGCGCGGCAGGGCAAACCCCACCGGGAGCAAGACCGAATAGGCGCGGCGGCGGGCCGGTTTTCGAACCGGTCCGGGGCTGGATCCGGCCTGGACCGCGCGGGTTGGTCGCTGGAGGTGCATGGCAACATGCACCCGAGAGGAATGGTCGCCGCAAGAGAGTTCCTCTTGCACAGAACCCGGCTTACAGAGCCTCTGGCATATATCCCTGTTTTCGGCGCTGGCCGGGTGTGGCTGCTTTTTGCCCGCGCGAAACCTTGTGCAGCGCAGCAACAGTCGCTAAAGCGCCGGCATTTGCAGCATTTAGCGGGATAACAAGGGTCATGGCGGCAACACGCACATTGTCCATCATCAAGCCGGACGCCACAAGGCGCAACATCACCGGCAAGGTCACGGCCAGGCTGGAGGAAGCCGGGCTGCGCATCATTGCCCAGAAACGCATTCGCCTGAGCAAAAAGCAGGCCGAGGAATTCTACGCCGTGCACCGCGAACGGCCATTCTTCGACAGTCTGGTTGCGTTCATGATCTCGGGGCCGGTTGTGGTGATGGCGCTCGAGGGTGAAAATGCGGTTTTGCGCAACCGCGAAGTGATGGGCGCCACCAATCCGGCGGACGCCGCTCCCGGCACCATCCGTCGCGAATTCGCCGAAAGCATGGAAGCCAATTCCGTGCATGGTTCGGATTCCGACGCCAATGCCGCAGCCGAAATCGGCTTTTTCTTCACCCCGGATGAACTCGTCGGCTGAACCCGCCCCGGCCACAGCGCGGGCGGCGGCACCGGTCGTCACGCGCTTTGCCCCCTCGCCCACCGGCTTTCTGCATCTGGGCCATGCCTGGTCCGCCATGCTGTCGGCGCGGCTGGCACGGCGCCATGGCGGGCAATGGCTGCTGCGCATCGAGGATATCGACAGCACGCGCTGCCGGCCGGAATTCATCGACTCCATTCACGCCGATCTGGACTGGCTGGGGCTGACCCCGGATCAGCCGCCGCTGCTGCAATCGGCGCGCCGGCACGACCATGCCGAAGCCTTGCGCAAATTGACGGATCTGGGCGTCACCTACCCCTGTTTCTGCACCCGCCACGATATTGCCACCGCGGCCAGCGCACCGCACGGGATGACTGCGGCCTATCCGGGCACCTGCCGCCGGCTCGAACCAGTGCTGGCCGCCCGCCGCGCGGAACGCGAACCGCATGCCATCCGGCTCGATGTCGCCCGGGCGCTGGCGCTGACCGGCCCGTTGCACTGGCTAGAAGGCACTGTGGCGCAGCCCGCGGACGCACGGCGTGCGGGCGATGTCGTGCTGGCGCGCAAGGATATCGGCATTGGCTATTTGCTGGCGGCGGTCGTCGATGACGGCTTTCAGCAAGTGACGGATGTGGTGCGCGGCCATGATCTTGTTGACGTGACAGCGACGCAGCGGCTGCTGCAGGCGCTGCTCGGGCTTCCGGCCCCCCTCTATCACCACCACCGGCTGCTGCTGGGCGCAGACGGCAAGCGGCTGGCGAAACGCGACCGCGCGGCAACGCTGGCCAGCCTGCGCACGCGCGGCGTGGACGGCCGCGCGCTGGCACAGCGGCTGGCAGAGCTGGCGCCGGACGGTGCCGACATCTGCATCGGCGCTGATTTTAATGGCTGATTTCCGCCGGTAGCGCTGCTAGGGTGGGATCATGCAAATTCTGCTGATCGCTCTGATACTGCTGGCCGCCGCCGCGACGATTTATGTGCTCATCCGCGGTATCATCACCATGGCCCAGGGCCGCGACATCACCGGCGTCAAGTCCAACCAGTTGATGACCCTGCGCGTCACCTTTCAGGCTTTCGCTATATTGCTG